>RGVM01000143.1 GCA_010027295.1 Chitinophagia bacterium | reverse complement strand
TTTTACCTACTTCTATTTTGGAGCGGGGCCGGGATATCTTGGGTTGGCATGAACGAACAAGCATACAACATCAAGGATCCCGGCCGAAAGCCGGGATTTTTTTTTAACCCTAACCACATGTCCCGATCTGCGAAAAGTACTTCCAAGGCCAATGCGGGCCGCCCTGTAAGGGTCTCTATCCAGGGGTATGAAGGCAGTTTCCATCAGGAGGCGGCCCGGCGTTTCCACGGTCCCGATGTGGAAGTGATTCCCTGTGCGACCTTTCGCGACGTGGTGCGGGTGGCATCCTCCCGAACTACAACCTGCTGCAGCGTTCCCAGCTCCGCATCGTCGGCGAGGTCTACCTGCAGATACGCCAGCAGTTGCTGGCCTGTCCGGGTGTGACCCTGGAAGACATCCGCGAAGTGCATTCCCATCCCATGGCCCTTCAGCAATGCCTCGACTTCCTCGACGGACACCGGTGGAAGCTGGTCGAGACGGAGGATACGGCCCTTAGCGCAAAGAAACTCATGCAGCGACGGAGCCGTCACGTCGCCGCCATCGCGGGCAGGCTCGCAGCCGAACTCTTCGGTCTCCAGGTGCTCGCCCCGAACATCCATACCATGAAGAACAACCATACCCGCTTCCTCATCCTCCAGCGGGAGAAGGAGGCGCAGCCAGTGCCCGATGCCGACAAGGCATCCATCACCTTCCATACCGACCACTCCCGTGGCAGCTTGGCCCGTGTGCTCACGCGCATCGCAGACGGTGGCATCAACCTCAGCAAACTCCAGAGCTTTCCCATCCCTGGGTCCGACTTCAAGTACAGCTTCCATGCCGACCTCGAGTTCGACAAGGTCGGACAGTTCGATGGCGTCATGGAGGCCATCCGGCCCCATACCGATTCCCTGCGCATCCTCGGGACATACCGCAGGGGCATCCTGAAATGACAAAACGCACCAGATGACGACCACGGCTCAAAGGCTCGAAGGCATCGGGGAATACTACTTCTCACGCAAGCTGAGGGAGATTGGGGAGATGGACCGCAGCGGCGAGAAAGTCATCAACCTGGGCATCGGGAGTCCCGACCTGCCCCCACATCCTGAAGTACTCAAGGTGCTGCAGGAGGCCTCTGCCCGATCCGATGTGCACGCCTACCAGTCCTACAAGGGCTCGCCCGTCCTGCGCCGGGCGGTCACCGACTGGTATGCCCGCTGGTACGGTGTGTCCCTCGACCCCGAGCGCGAAGTCCTGCCACTGATCGGCAGCAAGGAGGGCATCATGCACATCTGCATGACCTATCTCGACCAGGGGGACCTTGCGCTGGTGCCCAACCCCGGATACCCCACTTACCGCAGCGCCGTCAGGCTCGCGGGTGGGGATGTGCTCGAATACCGGCTACACGAAGAGAATGGATGGTACCCGGACATGGATGCACTCGAGACCTCTGTCCGCGCGTCAAAGGAGGCGGGCGCCACTGTCAAGCTCCTTTTTGTGAACTATCCGCACATGCCCACCGGTCGCCTGCCGGAGCGGGGCATGATGCAGCGCGTCGTCGACTTCGCAAGGCGGAATGGCATCCTCGTGGTGCATGACAACCCTTACAGCTTCATACTCAACGACGAGCCCCTGAGCCTGCTGTCGATGGACGGCGCCAAGGAAACCGTCCTTGAACTCAACTCGCTCAGCAAGTCGCATAACATGGCAGGTTGGCGTGTCGGCATGCTCTGCGGTCCCGCCGCACGCATCGACGAGGTGCTGCGCTTCAAGAGCAACATGGACAGCGGCATGTTCCTGCCCGTCCAGCTGGCGGCGGCCAAGGCCCTTTCCCTGGGCCGCGACTGGCACGAGGATGTCAACCGGACATATGCCGAGCGCCGCCTCGAGGCTGGCCGCATCCTTGAGTCACTCGGCTGCAGGATCGCACCCGGTCAGGCGGGCATGTTCCTCTGGGCCCGTATTCCCTATACTCACGATAACGCATACACGCTGAGCGACGAGATATTACACCGCGCCCGGGTCTTTATCACGCCCGGGGGCATCTTCGGGGATGCGGGCGATGGATACCTGAGAATCAGCCTCTGCAGTCCGGTGGAGACACTTCGTGCCGCGAGTGATCGGATTGCACACGCGATCGTATCGGATGTCAAATGATACATGGCATGGACAGCAAGAATCTGCAAGCCAAGACGGTGGCGGTCATTGGGATGGGCCTTATCGGTGGATCGCTATCCCTGCGTCTCCGGGAGCTCGGGATTGCGAAGCACATCCTGGGCGTCGATACTGACGCAAGCCATGCCCGCAAGGCGCTCGAACTGGGTCTGGCCGACGAGATGCTCGACCTTGAAACGGCGGTGGGGAAGCCTGTCGACAGCGCCGTGAGACTCCTGCCTGTCCTGCTCGACAGGGCGGAGGGACGCATCGTGGTGGACCTCGGCTCCACCAAGGCCGATATCGCGGTGGCGGCGGCCGGGCACCCGCAGCGCGGGCGCTTCGTGGCCTCGCACCCCATGTGGGGCACCGAGTATAGCGGTCCCGATGCTGCTGTACACGGCGCCTTCCGCGACAAGGTCGTCATCCTGTGCAATCTACAAGACAGTGATCCCGATGCCGCCGAATGGACGCGAGATGTCTTCAGTGCCATCGGGATGCGTGTCATCGAGATGGATGCCGTCTCACACGACATCCATGCAGCCTATGTCAGCCATATCTCGCACATCACATCTTTCGCCCTCGCGAATACCGTCCTGGCGAAGGAACGCGAGGACGAGGCGATCTTCGGGCTTGCCAGTGCAGGCTTCGAGAGCACCGTCCGCCTTGCAAAGAGCAATCCTGACATGTGGCTGCCCATCCTTCGGCAGAACCGAGACAACGTACTCGACGTACTCAACGAACACATTACCCAGCTCCGGCACTTCAAGAGCTGCCTTGAAAAGGAGAATTGGGAGTACCTAAGGGAACTCATGCACGACGCCAACCGCATACGCAGGATCCTCGGGTGATATGACACAATGATGCATCTCCATTCTAATCCATAATTTCACGACATGCAAACGACAGAGACAGCAGCCCGCAAAGCCATCCAGGAGAAATGGGAGAAACGCCCACTCGTCATTTCCGGCCCCTGCAGCGCTGAGACAGAGGAACAGCTCGTCACCACTGCACAGCAACTGGCCGAAACCGGAAAGGTGGATGTACTGCGCGCCGGCATATGGAAGCCTCGCACAAAGCCTGGCATGTTCGAGGGCATCGGCGCAAAGGGGCTCCCCTGGCTGCAGAAGGCGAGTCATCTCACAGGACTGCCCACCACCGTCGAAGTGGCCACCGGCAAACAGGTGCAGGATGCGCTGACCTTTGAGGTCGACATGCTATGGATCGGCGCACGTACCACCGTCAACCCCTTCAGCGTGCAGGAAGTGGCTGACGCGCTCCGCGGCGTCGACGTTCCTGTGCTCATCAAGAACCCCATCAACCCCGACCTAGAACTATGGGGTGGTGCCGTCGAACGCGTAGCCCGCGCAAGCATCAGCCGGATTGGTCTCATCCACCGCGGTTTCTCCTCCTACGGCAACACCGAATTCCGCAATGCTCCTATGTGGCACCTCGCCATCGAGATGAAGCGCCGTTACCCGGACATGCTCATGGTCAATGACCCATCCCATATCTGCGGGCGCAGGGACATCCTCATGGACGTGGCCCAAAAAGCCATAGACCTCGACTTCGACGGTCTCATGATCGAGAGCCATATGGACCCTGATACCGCGTGGAGCGACGCCAAGCAGCAGGTGACGCCTGCCCGACTCTCCGAAATGCTCGAGTCCATCAAATGGCGACGGGAAGACGTGGCCTCCGAATCCTTCCATATTGCCCTCGACAAACTCCGCGAACAGATCAACCACGTCGATGACGAACTGCTCGACCTGCTAGCCCAGCGGATGCGCATTGCCGAGAAGATCGGCGAGTATAAGCGGAACAACGACGTCACCATCCTGCAGACCAACCGCTGGAACCAGATCCTCGAGAAATCCTTCGTCAAGGCCGACAAGCTCGGACTGAGCCGGGACTTCGTCACCCGATACCTGGATGCTGTTCACATGGAGAGCATCAACCGCCAGAACCGCATCATGAACGGCTGAGCACACAGCGCACACCCATGTCATCCCTTAGGACATACATCTTTATCCATGCCGTGTGGGCCGTCAGTGGCCAGCGCGGTTTGCTCGTACGGAGCGTCCGGACCGTCCTTTCGGCCCACATGCAGAAGACGTCCGAGGAGAAGGGTGTGCGCATCCTCAAGGCCAACGGCGGTACCGACCATCTCCATGTGCTACTGCACCTGCATCCCGCCCAGAATCTGTCGCAGGTCGTCAGGCAGATCCGTTCCGAGAGCGCCGAATGGCTCAATAATACACGCATCGTGGCCGAGCCCTTTGAATGGGAGGAGGACTATGTCGCCTACAGCGTCAGTCCGAATGTCATCCGACAGGTCTCTGACTATATCGACAGGCAGGAGGAGTACCACCTCCACAAGACCTATGCCGAGGAGTTGGCCGTCTTCGCCTCTATGCAGTCGAACCCGTCCTGAACCCCGAGCCGCACCCATGGAAGGACATGTCACGTACCGCTTTTCCACACAGAAGGTCGACTATCACTTCGGCTTCGGTGCTTCGCGCCTCTCTGCTATCACAGATCGAAAGTCGACCGTGCTGCTGATGGACGAGAACGTCCATGCCCTCCATGGCACTCGCTATCGTGGATGGGAGTGCATCGTGATCCCTCCGGGTGAGCGCTTCAAGGTGCAGTCGACCGTCGATGGTATCATACAAGGACTGATCGAACGAAAGGCTGATCGGCAGTTCACACTTGTGGGTATCGGGGGCGGCGTCATCACCGACCTTGCAGGCTATGCCGCCTCGGTGTACATGCGCGGAATACGGTTCGGCTTCATGCCGACGACGCTCCTGGCGATGGTCGACGCCTCCATCGGAGGGAAGAACGGTATCGACGTAGGACCCTACAAGAACATGGTGGGCATCATCCGCCAGCCGGCTTTCATCCTCTACGACTGGGCTTTTCTGCGGACCCTTCCGGATGCCCAGTGGTCGGAAGGATTTGCGGAAATCATCAAGCACGCCTGCATCCGCGACGCCACCGCCTTCCGGCTACTGGCCACCTACGATATCGACCGGATACGCCGTAAGAAGGAGATCCTGCATCCACTTATCGAACGCAACGCCAGGCTCAAGTCGGCTGTCGTACGCCGTGACGAGTTCGAGCGAAACGAGCGCAGGCTTCTCAATTTCGGGCATACGCTGGGGCACGCGATCGAAACCGTCCATGGACTCAGCCACGGCAGCGCCGTTGCAGTAGGCATGGTACTGGCCTGCCGACTGTCTGAAACACGCACGGGTTTCAAGGGTACCGAATCAGTCAAATCCCTAATCGAGGCATACGGACTTCCCACAAGCCACCCCTTCCACGTGACGAAGGTGCTGGATGTGCTCAGGATGGATAAGAAACGTGTCAGCCGGGAAATGAACTACATCCTCCTCGAACGGATCGGCAAGGGCATCGTACACGGACTGCCCATGGACGAGCTGGAAGGCTGGGTACGATCCATCCGATAACATTGAATGAACATGCTAGGACCGGTGGCCGTCTTCGGCACTTCCGGCACAAACGAAGACATCATGTCGCCCCGCTCCAAGAGTTCCATGCAGCGGGCATGTGCGGCGGCCCTGCTGCGCAAGGGTGTCACGGAGGTGCTGCTGCCCGGCGACAGCAACGATGACAGGGCCGCCATGGATGTCATCACCCGATTGGGTGCAAGGCTTTCGTCCGCACCGGGTGTACTGCGCGTCGATAGTGACGGTGTCATGCCTGTGTCTGACACCATCGACTGCGGGGAAAGCGGTCTAGGCATCCGGATGTTCACTCCCATTGCGGCCCTGTCCGACAGACGCCTGACCATCACGGGCTCCGGTTCGCTGGTCACCAGGCCCATGGACTTCTTCGACGGGATCCTTCCCCGGCTGGGGGTCGAACTGTCCTCCAATGGTGGCAGGCTGCCGCTGTCGATACGCGGACCCTTGCAACCCTGCGATATCACCGTGGACGGCTCCCTTAGCTCCCAGTTCCTCACCGGCCTCCTGATGGCCTTCTCGGCGGCCGGGGCATCGGACGTCTCCATACGGGTCGACGGGCTTAGGAGCCGTCCCTACATCGATTTAACGTTGACGGTCATGCGAAGCTTCGGGATGCACATGCCCAAAGTCTCGGCGGACGATGTGTTCCACTTCCTGAAGCCGTCGATTACCGGATATCAAGGGTCAGTGCTCAGGTATACGGTGGAAGGCGACTGGAGCGGTGCCGCCTTCCTCGTCGTGTCAGGTGCCCTGGCGGGCGATATCGTCATCGAGGGACTCGATGCCGCCTCGGTGCAGGGTGACAAGGCCATCCTGGAGGCACTGGCATCTGCGGGAGGCGCCTATAGGTTCGATTCCAACGGGCGTCTCCATGTATCGAAGTCGGACCTGACGGCCTTCCGTTTCGATGCCACCGAATGCCCCGACCTCTTTCCTCCGCTGGCAGCGCTGGCGGCCTGTTCCAGCGGCACTTCCGTCATACAGGGTGTCGGCCGGCTGGCCCACAAGGAGAGCGACCGAGGCCTGACCTTGCAGCAGGAATTCGCGAAGCTCGGCGTATCCATCCGGCTCGATGGCGACCTGATGCATATCGACGGTGGCGCGACCCTGCAGGCTGCCACGACGCATTCGCGCCATGACCATCGGATTGCGATGGCCCTGGCGGTAGCCGCCCTCCGAGCTTCC
>RGVM01000142.1 GCA_010027295.1 Chitinophagia bacterium | reverse complement strand
CGGCCGCCGCCAGGAAGATGCAGACGCTACCCCACCAGATGCGCTCCGGCAGGTAGACCTTCCACTCTTCCCCGGTGTAGTTGACGATCCCCTCCCCCGTCTGCAGGATCTGGACGATCGCCAGACATCCGAAGAAGAGGTTCAGCAGCGTGAACAGGTTGGGCAACTGTCTCATGAATCTCCCGTTGGTCCTTTTCTCAAATGAACTTCCGACATCCGCCGTGAAGCGGGTTTCCCGCAGCAGCGGCTCACTTCATCAGGCGCTCGATGTCGTCGGCCTCGATGGGGATCTCCTCCATCAGGTCGACGCTGCCGCCCTTCGTGAGCCATACGTTGTTCTCGATGCGCACACCCATCTTCTCCTCTTCTATGTAAATGCCGGGTTCGATGGTGAGCACCATGCCCGGTTTCAGGGGCTCGGTCTTGGTGCCCAGGTCGTGCACGTCGACGCCGAGGTGGTGCGAGATGCCGTGATAGAGGTACCGACGATAGGCCCGGTTCTCGGGGTCCTCGTTCTTGACATCCGCCTTCGAGATGAGCCCGAGTTTGAGGAAATGCTTCGTCGCCTCGTCGCCAACCCTGTCGTGGTACTCGAGGATGGTGATGCCGGGCTTGAGGATGGAACGGCAGTGCCTGTGGATGGCCAGGCAGGCGTTGTAGACGTCCTTCTGCCGCTTGGTGAATTTGCCGCTCACGGGCACCGTCCTTGTGAGGTCGGCCGCATAGCCGCCCCACTCGGCGCCGAAGTCCATGAGGACCATCTCCCCGTCAAGGCACTGCGCATCGTTGGCGACGTAGTGTAGCGTGCGGGCCCTGTCGCCGCCGGCGATGATGGAGGAGTAGGCCGGTCCGGCGGAGCGGTTGCGGAGGAACTCGTGGATGATCTCGGCCTCGATCTCGTTCTCCCATACTCCGGGTCGGATGAACTTGAGGAGGCGCAGGAAGGCCTTGTGGGTGATGTCACAGGCCTTGCGCATGACCTCCACCTCCTGCTTCGATTTTATGGCACGCAGGTCTCGGAGGATGCGGGCCGATCGCTCGTACTGGTGGAGCGGGTAGCGGTCGCGCATCTCCCGGGCGAAGCGGTAGTCGCGCACGGGCACGAGGTTGGCCTTGCGGTCGTTCTCGTTGGTGTTGAGGTAGATCGTCTCGGCGAGGTGCACCCAGGGCTGCAGGAGTCCGTCGAGACTGTCGAGCCAGACGATGGTGCGGATGCCGGAGAGGGCCGTCGCCTCTTCCCGGCGCAGCCGGTGGCCGTCCCATTTCTCCTTGAGTTCGTTGGGCCGGACCAGCACCAGCACCTCCCGGTAGCGCGGGTCGGGGTTGTCGGGGAAAAGCACGAGCATCGTATCCTCCTGCGTGACGCCGGTGAGCCAGTAGAGGTCGGAGTTCTGTCGGAAGGGATGCAGTGCGTCGCCGTTGGAGGGCAGCTCGTCGTTGCTGTTGAAGATAGCGATACTGTTGGGCTTCATGCGCTTGATGAAGCGGGCCCGGTTCTCGGTCGGGATTCGGGGGTCGATGGTTGAGGAACGCATGGGGGATCCTGTGTGGGCACCGAAAGTACGAAAAAGGCGCGCGACGGATCGGTTCCCCTTTCCTGCCATGGCAGGCCTGCGTCGGGGCGGGCGTTGTTCAGAAAAGGCCGTAGAGCTCGGAGTCGATCTTCTGGATGATCTGCCCGAAGTCTTCCTCATCCTCGGCGAACTTGGTCTTGTCGACGTTGACGACGAGCAGCGGTCCCTCCTGGTAGCCGTCTATCCACTTACTATAGTACTCGTTGAGGCGCTTGAGATAGTCGAGCCGGATGTTCTCCTCGTATTCCCTGCCCCGCTTCTGGATCTGTCCCACCAGCGTGGGAACGGAGGCCTGCAGGTAGATGAGCAGGTCGGGCGGCTGCACCATCTGCCTGAGGGTCTGGAAGAAGTCGTAGTAGTTCTCGTAGTCGCGCTTGCTCATGAGCCCCATCTCGTGGAGGTTGGGGGCGAATATGTTGGCATCCTCATAGATGGTGCGGTCCTGTATGACGGTCTCGGTGCCGCGGCTAATCTCGAGGAGCTGGTTGAGGCGGCTGTTGAGGAAGTAAATCTGCAGGTTGAAGCTCCAGCGGGGCATGTCTTCGTAGAAGTCGAAGAGATAGGGGTTCTGATCGACGTCCTCGAAATGCGGAATCCACCGGTAGTGCTTGCTGAGCATCTCCGTGAGGGTGGTCTTGCCGGCGCCAATGTTGCCGGCGACGGCGATATGCTTGGGTTTCTTGATACGGGCCATGTGGGGGCGTTGGATGGGGACGGCGGGTCACCGACAAAATAGCGATAATATCCCAATTGCGACGATGCGGTGCGGCCGGTTCACCGGAAATAGTCGAGCCCCATGGCGTCGCGGACGAGCCGCATCGTCTCGCGGGCGCTGGAACGGGCTTTCTCGGCACCGAGCTCCATGACGCGGGCGAGGTATGCCCTGTCGGTCCGGATGGCTTCCGCCTTTTCCCGGATGGGGGCGATGAATGCCACCATGTCTTCGGCCAGCTGCCGCTTGAGGTCGCCGTACCGGACCTCGGCCCTGTCGTAGGCATCCCGGAAGGCCTGGGTGGTGGCAGGCTGGCTGACGAGGTCCATGAGCAGGAAGAGGTTCTCGATGTAGTCGGGCATGGGCGTGCCGGGGGCGGGGGGACCGGCATCGGTCTTAGCCTTCATGACCTTCTTCCGGATCAGCTCGTCGTCGTCGGCCAGGTAGAGGGTGGCGAGCTGGTTTTCGCTCTTGCTCATCTTGCCCGCCCCGTCGAGGCTAGGGACCTTGACGAGCGCCTCCCCGAAGTTGAAGGCCTGCGGCTCGGGGAATACCTGTCCGTATCGGTGGTTGAAGCGGTTGGCAAAGTTCCTCGACATCTCGAGGTGCTGCTCCTGGTCCTTGCCCACGGGCACCCAGGAGGCGCGGTGGAGGAGGATGTCGGCCGCCTGCAGGACGGGGTAAGTCAGCAGTCCGGCGTTGATGTTATCCGGCTGGAGGCGGGCCTTATCCTTGAAGGTGGTCGTCTTCTCGAGCTCACCCTTATAGGCCAGCATGTTGAGATAGAGATAGAGCTCGGTCGTCTCCGGCACATGGCTCTGGCAGTACAGGGCCGCCTGCTCGGGGTCGAGCCCGCAGGCGATGTTCTCGGCGAGTACGCGGTGGACATGCCCGCGGAGCTCCTGCGTGTCGGGGTGCGTGGTGAGCGAATGGAGGTCGGCCACCATGAAGAAGCAGGTGTATTCGCGCTGGAGTCGGACGTAGTTGCGCACCGCCCCGAAATAGTTCCCCAGGTGCAGGAACCCTGTCGGCCGGATGCCACTCATCACGATCGGTCTGTTGTCCATGGGGGCAAAGATAAGGGAACCGCCCTGCCGCGGGACGCCTGACAGCCGGACGGAAGAAGGCCCTCCCTGACGACGAAAATGTCATTCCGGTGGACAGGGAAGCGTTAATTTTGCCAACATGGAAGTGACTCGGGAGATGGTGGAAAAGATTGCCGACCTGGCAAAACTCAGCTTCTCGGACGAGGAGATGGAGGAGATCCGGCTAGACCTGGCCCAGATGATCGGTTTCGTCGACCAGCTCAAAGCCCTGGACCTTGACGGCGTACCGCCGCTCACCCATATGACCGACGCCGTCAATGCATGGCGCGAGGACCGGGCGATACCCGGCCTTCCCTGTGAAGAGGCCCTGTCGAACGCACCCTCGGTCGAAGGACCCTTCATGACCGTGCCCAAGTTCATCCAGAAACCATAGCGACAGCTTCTGACATCACCATGGAACAGAACCAAGACAGGACGGAAGCCGTCATCGCCCTCGAAGGAATCCGGAAGAGCTACTTCATGGGCCGTCAGGAACTTGAGGTCCTCAAGGGCATATCCCTCACCATCCGGCGCAACGAATACGTAGCCCTCATGGGACCTTCCGGATCCGGCAAGAGCACCCTGATGAACATCCTGGGCTGCCTGGACTCGCCCAGCGCGGGCACCTACGTCCTCAATGGACACGATGTGAGCACCATGGCCGACAACGACCTGGCTGAGATCCGCAACAAGGAGATTGGTTTCGTCTTCCAGCAGTTCAACCTGCTTCCCCGACTGAGCGCGCTGGAAAACGTGGCCCTGCCCCTCGTCTACGCAGGCATCGCCCGGAAGCTCCGCAACGAGATGGCTATGGAAGTGCTCCGCAAAGTCGACCTCACTGAGCGAAGTCATCATCGTCCAAACGAACTCTCCGGCGGCCAGTGCCAGCGCGTGGCGATCGCCAGGGCACTCGTCAACAACCCCTCCATCATCCTGGCCGACGAGCCCACCGGCAACCTGGACTCCAAGACCTCCCATGAGATCATGGAACTGTTCAACCATATCCACGCCGAAGGCAATTCTGTCGTTCTCGTCACCCACGAGGAGGATATCTCCCGCTTCGCACGCCGCGTCATCCGGCTCCGGGATGGCGTCCTGGAGAGCGACCGCCTGAACACCGCCCCCGCACCAACGGCCGCCCTTTGAGGCATCCACAAGCCACTGCCGGACGGCGCGAACAATTTTTGCCGCCATCCATTATTAGTGGTGCATGTCGTTCAAGATTTACACCAAGACGGGTGACAAGGGAATGACCTCCCTCATCGGAGGGTCGAAGGTTTCGAAATCGCACCTCCGTATCGAATCCTACGGAACAGTGGACGAGCTCAACAGCCATGTTGGACTCTGTCGCGACCTGCTGGAAGACATTATCTCCCGCGACATGCTCCTCGAGATTCAGGACAGGCTCTTCACCATCGGCTCCTCTCTGGCCTGCGACCCGGAGAAGGAGTCTGGCATGTCGCTGCCTTCCCTCGAAGAGTCTGACATCCAGGCCCTGGAAGCCGAGATAGACCGCATGACCGAATCCACGCCCCCCATGCGCTCCTTCATCCTGCCGGGTGGGCACCCCGCCGTATCACACCTGCACATCGCTAGATGCGTATGCCGGAGAGCCGAACGCTGCTGTGTGCGCCTAGAGGCGGAGACCTCACGTGACCACGCCCTGGTGATCAAATACCTGAACCGGTTGAGCGACTACCTCTTCACGCTGGCCCGATATACTTCCCATCTGCTCAAGGTGGAAGAGCTGCCCTGGAGGCCCCGAAAGAAAGAGGACGGCAGCACCATTGGTGCCTAAAGAGAATCCCTCCATGCCCCCGAGGGGGAAAACCCGACTCAAACGATCTGCCCGTCGCGCATGTGGATGACCCTGTCGCTCATGCGCGCCAGTTCTTCGTTGTGTGTAACGATCAGGAAGGTCTGGCCCTGTTCGTCGCGCAGGCGCAGGAAGAGCTGATGGAGTTCTCTGGCGTTGGCAGAATCAAG
Source organism: Chitinophagia bacterium (assembly GCA_010027295.1). Classification (GTDB taxonomy): domain Bacteria; phylum Bacteroidota; class Bacteroidia; order Chitinophagales; family Chitinophagaceae; genus Pollutibacter. The sequence goes on along the minus strand of RGVM01000142.1, from coordinate 1,453 downwards.
GTTCCCGGTGGGCTCATCGGCGAACACGATACGGGGCTCATTGACAAGCGCCCTAGCCACGGCTACCCGCTGCTGCTCGCCGCCGGACAGCTGTGACGGCTTGTTATCGAACCGTCCGGAGAGCCCCATGCCTTCGAGCAGGGAGCGTGCCCTGACCTCGAGTTCCCCGGGGCGCTTGCGGGCGATCCAGCCGGGGATGCAGACGTTCTCAAGCGCCGTGAACTCGGGGAGCAGGTGGTGAAACTGAAAGACGAACCCGGTCTGGCGATTGCGGAAGGATGCCATCCGACGGCCCTGGAGGTTGTCAATACGAAGTTCGTCGAGCCAGACCTCGCCCTCATCAGGCCTGTCAAGCGTACCGAGGATGTGCAGAAGCGTACTCTTGCCAGCGCCGGAGGACCCGACGATGGATACGATCTCCCCTTGGCCGACGACCAGGTCAACGCCCTTCAGCACCTGCAGGTCGCCGTACCGCTTGCCTATGCCTCTTGCCTCCAGCATGATTCATACCCCTGTCATCGGGCAAGGTAGTCAATGCGGGCCGGACGGGCAAGAATGCCGCAGCCCCGAATTACGTCCGGCTTGCAAACCTTTGGCATCAGATTTGGTTTTTTAAATTGAAAATTTACTTTTGCGCCAAATTTAAAAAAGGAGGTCCCGATGTTTTGGACGCTGGAACTCGCATCCTATCTGGAAGATGCCCCCTGGCCGGCCACCAAGGACGAGCTGATCGATTATGGCATCCGGAGCGGAGCGCCCATCGAGGTGATAGAGAACCTCCAGGAGCTGGAGGACGAGGGTGAGATTTACGAAGGCATTGACGACATCTGGCCGGACTATCCCAGCCAGGAGGATTTCTTCTTCAACGAAGACGAATATTGAATCCTCGAAAAAACGCTGAAAAGGCCGCCCACGGGCGGTCTTCTCATTTGTCAGCCTTCCTGCCGAAACTCACCTTCATGTAGACCATCAGCAGGGTCAGGCCCATGATGATGGCGTTCGCCAGGATGAGGGAGAGGTCGGACTTTACGATCCCGTACACCAGCCAGGTGCTAACGTTACCCATCAGGATCAGCAGCATCCACGCAGAGAGGTCGCCTACCGACCTCGTCGTCCAAGCCTTATAGACCTGGGGCACGAAGGTGATGGACGAGAGGAACACGCCCAACAGCCCGAGGTAGTCAATCCACTGCAGTCCTTCCATGGTATGGGGGTTTTATTTCTCCATCTGTTCGATGACCGACGGTGTGACACCCGTGAAGGAGAAGCCACCGTCATGAAAGAGGTTCTGCATGGTGACCATGCGGGTGAAGTCCGAGAACAGAGACACGCAGTAGCGGGCGCAGTCGTCGCCCGACGCATTGCCCAGAGGGCTCATGCGCTCTGCATAATTGATGAATCCGTCGAAGCCCTTGACGCCACTGCCGGCGGTGGTGCGGGTGGGCGACTGTGA
>RGVM01000141.1 GCA_010027295.1 Chitinophagia bacterium | reverse complement strand
TCATCGGTTCCGCGTGGCACCGTCTCGGGTGCCACGCCTGCGAGCTCAAAGGTGGCCTTTTTGGCAACCCCTTCGAACTGACTATTTGAAAACCCGCGAGTATTAGCTCTACACCTGCAAGCCCTCCCCGAAGATCACATCCTCAGCAACCCCGCCCTGTACAGCGTATTGACGGGCCGGTTGTCCCAGAACCCTTCGAAATCCTCCAGCCCCGCGGCGCGGAAGTCGGCCTCGGCCTCCGATTGTCGGAAGGGTGTGCCGCCATTGTGCCCCAGCCAGTCGGCCAGCCATCGGCCCTTGTCCGGCTCCGTGCGGATGATGACGCTGTCGCGAGGCGTCTCGAAGCGCAGCTCGGCCTGTTGCCAGTGGACGCCCTTTTTCGACTTGTCCTGGATGCGGATACCCGGCGACGTGCCAAGCCACACCCATCGTGTGCCCGGGCCGGAAGGTACGTATGACTCCTCCTCGAGGGCCCGGCGGATGAAGTCCTTCGGTACGGTGGTGCGCGGGATGGCGAAGTCGAACCACCGGTGCAGCGACTGGTCGATGCCATGCCCGTGCATCCAGTTCAGGAGCGACTTGGCCAGCCCGTAGGCGTATCGCGAATGCTCGGCGCCCGTGGGGTCGTCGTGCTCGAGGTCGTTGACGGCGAAGCCGCCACCATCCACCGGCCGTCGCTGCACCTGGAAGGCCTCGGGGTCCAGTCCCACGGGACTGTGGGCCGTCATCGTGAAGAGATGCCAGAAGGCCGACTGCAGGACGCCGCATTCGAACATCTGCCGGACCATCTCCATGGAGTCGATGGTCTCCTGGTCGGTCTGCGTGGGGAAGCCGTACATGAGGTAGGCGTGGACCATGATGCCGGCCTCTGTGAAATGCCGGTTCACACGGGCCACCTGCTCCACGGTGATGCCTTTCCGGATCATCGCCAGCAGCCGGTCGGAGGCCACTTCCAGGCCGCCCGAGACGCCGATGCAGCCCGCGCGCGCCAACAGCAGGCAGAGGTCGCGCGTGAAGCCCTTCTCGAAACGGATATTGGTCCACCAGCTGACGACCATCCCCCGGCGCAGGATCTCGAGCGAGAGCGCCTTCATCAGCGAGGGCGGGGCGGCCTCGTCGACGAAGTGGAAGCCGTTGACGCCGGTGCGCTCCGCCAGCTCCTGCATGCGGTCGCACAGCAGCGATGCGGTCAGCGGCTCAAAGCGCGCGATATAGTCGAGCGACACATCGCAGAAAGTGCACTTGCCCCAGTAGCAGCCATGCGCCATGGTGAGCTTGTTCCAGCGTCCGTCGCTCCAGAGGCGGTGCATGGGGTTGAGCACTTCGATGGCGGAGATGTAGCGCTCCAGCGGGAGCCCGGTGTAGTCGGGCGTACCCGTGTCGGCCTGCCGGATGTCGGGGATATGCCTGCCTTCCGTGTACACGACTGCTCCGTCGACGCGCCGGAAGGTGCGCTTCAGATCCGCCTGGCCGCAGTCGCCCCGGAGGTGCTTCAGGAGTTGCTCCAACGGCGCCTCCCCGTCGTCGAGGGTGATGTAATCGACATGGTCGAACACGCGCGGGTCGCTGACGGAGCGCAGTTCCGTGTTGGCATAGCCGCCGCCGAGCGCGATGCGGATGGCGGGATGGTTCCTGCGCAGCCATCGTCCGCAGCGGAGGGCGGCGTAGAGGTTTCCGGGGAAGGGGACGGAAAGGGCGACCATGCCCGGGGTTTCTTCGGTTAACCGTTCCCGTAAGACCTCGAGCATGAACCCGTCGGTGAGGCTCTCCGGTCCCTCGAGGGCCTTGTGCAACGCATCGAAGCTGGAGGCCGACCGGGCGATGCGTTCCGCGTAGCGGGTGAAGCCGAACCAGGGGTCGACGGTCGCGCGGATGAAGTCGGAGAGGTCCTCCAGGAAGAGGGTGGCGATATGCCGGGCACGGTCCTGCACGCCCATGGAGCCGAAGGCCCATTCGAGGTCGGCCAGCTGTCCGAAGCGTCCCGCCTCGGGCAGCAGGTTCCGCGCGGCAATGCGGTGGGCGAGGGTGGGGTTGCGGCCCTGCAGGAAGCGCACGGCCTCGTCGATATGGGAGAGGTAGAGCCGCCTGTTGGCGTGTATGCGGAGCGTCGCGTCGTCCATCCGTTCCGTCATCCGCCCGGCCTCTTCGAAGATCCTCGTCAGCCCCTCCCGGAAGAACATGCGCAGCATGGTCTCTATGCCTAGGTCGAGCTGGTCGGCGGAGATGCCGCGTGTATTCAGGAAGCCCTTGAGGTAGGCCGTCGCCGGATAGGGCGTGTTCAGCTGGGTGAAGGGGGGCGTTATGAGGAGTATCTCCGTCTGCAAAACCGCTGGTCTATGGTTGTCACCTATCTCACTCCGGGGCCATGCACCACCGGGTCTTGGAACCGTGGCTGTCGGATACCCATGGCCTGGCCGCACAGGGCACAGCCCGGCCGGGGCAAAAATAGGCACAATGGAAGAAGGTTCTTGTCCGACCGCCCAGGTCCCGGGTTGCTGCCCTGCGCCGGGTCAATCCATCCAATCCCTAAGGCGTAGGCTCGTCCCGGCACGATGGCCGAGCTCGTCCAGGAGGTAATACTTATGCGCCAGGCCTGTGAGCACGACGATCCGTCTCCACTTCTCCCCGGTACAGAGCTGCAGGATTCTACGGACCATGAACGCATCGCGCGCCTGGTCGGCTTTGACAAAGTCCCTGTACCCGCTCACCAGCGAGCTGTCGGGGAGATGTCGCTCCCCCAGCCGGATGTTCCCATCCTCCAGATTGTCCAGCAGGAATTCCTGCCGGTAGCATTCGGGGCGGTTCATCTCCGCGAGCGTCCCCGACAGGTATCCGTCATGGAATGCATTCGTGCTGGAGGCATACAGGTCATATGCCGCGCTGTCCTGTCCTCCCATGCCTGCCCCGTCAAGCGCATCGTGGAATTGGTAGAACCGGGCGTAGTGCTTCCTGATCCATTCCCTCCTCGACGGCAAGAGCGTGTCAAACCCCAGGATGGGTATCGTGCGGTTCTTTCTGTGGAAACGCTGCAAGGCCAGCTGCTCGACGGGTGGTCTTGCAATCCTCAGGGCATGGGCGGCAAAAAGTCCGAAAACAGGTTTGAAAGGCTCGGCCTGTTCCCATAGGACGAGGTCAGGCCGATACCTGTCGAGCACCTCGCGCAGTGTGCGATGGTTCACGTTCCGGTTGCGGGAATGCACCACCCCGATGACCAGCAGTTCCGTACCCTCCTGCGTGGATTGCGACCAAGCAGGTGGATGGCCCTGCAGCAGGAGTGCGGTCAACAGCATCATCGTCCGTTTCTTCGATACTGTCACCATGTCCTGGCATTTTCGTAGATCCTTGTCTACGCCGTCCTCAAACCTCGTCCCGAAGCCTTTGCAAGGCCTTCTCGACGCAGTGGTGCGCGCGTTGCACCTCTTCCTCGGTCGTGAAGCGGCCCAGACTGAAGCGCACCGATGCCAGTGCATCCGCATCGCTCAGTCCCATGGCCTTCAGCACATGCGAGGGCGAGAGCGTGGCGGACGTGCAGGCGGATCCGGACGAGACGGCCAGCTCGCGCGAGATGATCCTCATGAGGCCGTCGCCGCCGGGCATGGCGAAGGACAGGTTCGCCACCTGCGGCAGCATCGCGCCCGGGTCGCCGTTCAGCCTAACGCCGGGGATACGCAACAGTGGGGTTATCAGTCCGTCGCGCAGTCCTTTCAGCCGCGCCGATTCGGCATCCATGGCATCGCTGCAGATAGCACAGGCCTTCCCAAAGCCCACGATGCCGGGCACGTTCAGCGTCCCGCTGCGCAGTCCCCGCTCGTGACCTCCGCCGTAGAGCAGCGGTACCAGCCGCATCCGCGGGTTCCTGCGCCGCACGTAGAGGGCGCCGACGCCCTTGGGGCCGTAGAGCTTGTGGGCGGTGAAGGCCATCAGGTCGATGCCGTCGGCCTCCACGTCGACGGGCACTTTCCCCACGGCCTGCGTGGCGTCGCAGAAGAACGGCACGCCATGCTTCCGGGCGATGGCCGAGATCCCGCGCACGGGCGAGAGCAGCCCCGTCTCGTTGTTGGCGTACATGAGGACCACGAGGATCGTCCTGTCGTCGATGGCCTCCCCGAGCGCCCCGAGGTCCACATGGCCCATGGCGTCCACCGGCAGGCGGGTGACGCGGCATCCCTTCCGCTCTAGCCTGTCGCAGACATCGAGGACGGCCTTGTGCTCCGTCGCGCAGCTGATGATATGGTCGCCCTTGCCCGAATAGGCCTCGGCGACGCCCTGCATCGCCAGGTTCACCGACTCGGTGGCGCCCGATGTGAAGATGATCTCCGACGGCTCCGCCCCGATGAGGGCCGCGACCCGCTCGCGGGCCTGGTCCACCGCCTCCTCGGCCATCCATCCGTAGGCATGGCTGCGACTGGCGGCATTCCCGAAATGCGTCGTGAAATACGGCAGCATCTCCTCCACCACCGCGGGGTCGCAGGGGGTGGTGGCGCTGTGGTCGAGATAGATGGGATAGCCGGTCATCGCGTATGTCAGTCGTGTCGTACGCCATCCCTCACGCGGAACACGTGCAGGATGTAGGGGAAGACGGCGTCCATGCTTTCCGCCACGCCCCTGGGCGAGCCGGGGAGCGTCATGAGCAATGCGTCGCCGGAGAAGCCCGCCACCCCTCTGCTGAGCATGGCGTAGGGCGTGCGCTGCTGGCCGTAGCCGCGTGCGGCCTCCATGATGCCGGGCACTTCGCGCTCGAGGAGCGGCCGCACCGCATCGGGTGTGACGTCCCGCTTTGAGAGGCCCGTGCCGCCGGTGAAGACGATGAGTTCCATCCCGTCCTGGACGAGTTCGCGGGCTTTCCGCTGCACGGTGTCGAAGTCGTCGGGTATGGCGATGCGTCGGATGTCGGAAAGGCCGTGCCTTCGCAGCCTCTCCTCCACCAGGTCGCCGCTGGCATCGGCGTGGGCCCCCATGCTGACGGAGTCGCTGCAGGTGACGACGGCCACGCGGACCGTGTCGGGATAGGCGTGCTTGATGTCGCCCTTCCCGCCCTTCTTGCTCTCGAGGCGTATGGAGCCGATCTCCAGTCCGCCGTCGATGGGCTTGAGCATGTCGTACATCGTCAGGGCCGTGACGGCGGCCCCGTGCATGGCCTCCACCTCGACGCCTGTCTTGTAGACGGTATGGACCTCCACGCGTACGACGATGTCGAGCCCCTCTACCGAATGGGTGATGGACGTGTATTCCACCGGCAGCGGGTGGCAGTCGGGGATGACTTCATAGGTCTTCTTGCAGGCCAGCAGTCCGGCGGCACGGCTGAACTCGAAGACGTCGCCCTTGGGCACGCGCCGCTCCAGGACGGCGTCGATGGTCTCCTGCCTCGAGGTCTTCAGGACGGCTGTCGCCACGGCCTGCCGGAGGGTTGTCTGCTTGTGCGTGATGTCCACCATGTGTCGGTCTGTTTGCGTCTTCAGCGGTTCACCTTCCACTGATGTCCTTCGCCCTCGAACAGCTCCCTGCCCCAGACGGGCAGTTCGGCCTTGATGCGTTCCACGCACTCGCTGCAGGCGTCGATCGCCTCGCGCCGGTGCGCGGCCGATGTGAAGACGAGGAGGCAGATGCCGCCTGCCTCCACGCGCCCGAGACTGTGGTACACATGCATGCAGGTGAGCGGGTATTTCGCGAAGATATCCTCCCGTATGGCCGTCATGCGCTCGAGGGCCATCTGCTCATAGGCGGTGTATTCGATGCCCGCCACCTTCCGGCCCTCTATCTCGTCGGCCCGCACCTGTCCGAGGAAGATGCCGTGTCCGCCGATCGCTGTCTTCGTCGCATGTTTTGCGATGCTTTCGCCGATGAATGCCGCATTGATGGGGCCCTGCACGAATATGTTCCTTTCCCGGTGTCCGCTCATATCAAAGGAGTGGGTTCTGTTCTGTCAACGCTTGGATGCCGCCCTTCAGGCTGTAGGCCCTGGCCTGCGGAAACCGTTCGCGGCTGATGACTGCCGCCTGGAGGCTCCGGCGTCCGGTGGCGCAGACGAAGAGGGCTTCCTCCCCGTCGGCGAGCCGCAGCAGTTCCCTCAGGTGCGAGAGGGGCATCCGTTCGTGCGGCCTGGTGATGGGCGGCGTCTCGCCGGGTTCCCGTACGTCGATGATGCGCATGCCGGGATGGCAGGCGGAGATATCCACCTCCATATCACGGTGCGGGGGCAGTCCGCAGAAGCCGCCGTAGTCGAAGCGAAGATAGGCATCGGCGTCGGCCGGCATGTTCCATTCGGAGGCGGTCCCTGCAGGGATGTCCACCACCAGCTGCCGGTGTCGGAGCGTGTCGTAGATGAGGAGCCTGTCGCGCAGGGGCTCGCCGACGCCGGTGAGCACCTTGATGGCTTCCAGCGCCTGCATGGCGCCGATGATGCCGGGCAGGACGCCCAGCACGCCGGCCTCCGAGCAGTCACGCACCTCCCCCGGGGCCGGGGGCGAGGAGAAGAGGTGACGGTAGTGCAGGCCGGGTGTCCCGTCCGGACGGGGGAGATTGAACACGGCCACCTGCCCTTCGTATTCCGAGACGGCGGCATGCACGCTGTCCAAACTCGAAACGGCGAAACATTTCGATGAATTTCGCCCCATTCGTGACGGGTCGTACCTGTGGATTGCGTTCTTGAGTCCGGAAGGATTCCGAAGGCTCCGTCGAACCAATCCTGGTGGGGTGACCGAGTATGATCCAACGACGCCCATGGCCGCTGCGATGGACGTCACCTGCCGCCGGATGATCCCGTGTGCGCGGAACCTCCATTCCTCGTCCATGGCGCGGAAAGTGCCCATCAGGCGCACTTCGGAGGGGATGAC
>RGVM01000015.1 GCA_010027295.1 Chitinophagia bacterium | reverse complement strand
GGGCAAAGGGAAGGATCGAGTACTCCCGGATCACGTCCGGGCGCATGGACTTGAGCACGTCGGCAGAGACTACTTTGCGCGAAAGATCCTCGTACTCCATCTCGAGCTGCTCGGCCAACACCCTGGCCATGTCGACATCCGAGATCAGGCCTTCGCTGACGAGGTAGGTACCCAGGGGGATCTTGTCGTGCTCGGCGCGCTTGACGGCGGCAGAAAGCTCGCCTGCGCGCAGGAGCTGCTTTTCGACGAGCATCTCGCCGAGCTTCTTGCGGTTGGCGACTTTACTCGAAACGGCAGCCGTCCCGCCGGCCTGGGCGGAAGGGCTCTCGAGTTTTTTTGCCGTCGAATCAGCCATGGGTCAAAAGTCCTCATAGCCGTATCGGCCGACGGTCAGGGAAAGCTGAAGGAATCTCGAGCTGACGGTAATTTGACGGTACTACAGCCTGGCCACGTAGGAGTAGAGGCTGAGTTTGATCGTGCAGCGCTTCATCTCGCGCTCGACGCGCGAGATGTCGATGTTGACCACTTCGGTGAGGAGGTCTGATTTTTCGAGCTTTTCGAGGAAGTGGCCCACGGACATGAACGGGGCTTCGATCTCGAGATTGAAGAGGACTTTGCTATAGTCCGCGAACTTCTCTTCGCGCCCGACCGAAAGGTTACGGATCAAAAAGAGATCCGGTGTATCGCCTCCCGAGAGTTCGCGGACGATGTTGGTCTGTTTGCCCACGTGTACGGCGACTTCATAGGCGTTCTTCTGTCCGAGCATGCTGGCGAAGCTGCGGATCATGGTGACGAAGGTCTCGATGGCCTCGAGGGTTCCTGCGCGGAAGCCATGGCGGGCGGCCTGTGTGAGGACCTCCCACATGCCTATGTTCTGTTCGTTGGCGATGAGGATGACCTTATCGATGGTGGTCTTACCGATGCCGCGGGCGGGGTAGTTGATGATGCGTTTCAGGGATTCCTCGTCGCGTGGGTTGATGAGGATGCGCAGGTAGGCGACGAAGTCCTTGATCTCCTTCCGCTGATAGAAGCTGATGCCGCCGTACATGGTATAGGCTATGTTCATGCGGCGGAGGGCCTCTTCGAAGGCCCGGCTCTGTGCGTTGGTTCGGTAGAGGATGGCGAAGTCTCGGTTGAAACAGTGGTTTCGCAACTTCTGTTCCTGGATGGTGTCGGCCACGAAACGACCCTCGTCATTGTCGGTGAGGGTTCGGACGAGGCGTATTTTCTCGCCCTCTCCGTTCTCCGTCCAGAGGGCCTTGGGTATCTGGTTGCGGTTGTTCCCGATGACGCTGTTGGCGGCTTCGAGGATATGCCGTGTGCTGCGGTAGTTCTGTTCGAGTTTCACCAGGTGCACGTCGGCGTAGTCTTTTTGGAACTGGAGGATGTTCTGGATGGTGGCGCCGCGGAAGGAGTAGATGGACTGTGCATCGTCGCCGACGACGCAGACATTCTCGTGGGCGGCGCCCAGGAGTTTGATGATCTCATACTGGGCCGGGTTGGTATCCTGGTACTCGTCGATGAGGATGTAGCGGAACTTGTGCTGGTATTTGTGCAGGCTGTCGGGGAAGTTGCGGAGGAGTTCGTAGAACTTGAGGAGGAGGTCGTCGAAGTCCATGGCCCCGTTGCGGAAGCAGCGCTTGACGTACGAAGCGAATATCTGGGCGATGGCGGGCCGGTTGGACCGGGCGTCCTCCTGCTGGAGGTAGGCATCGGCGGCGTATTCCTCCGGTCCCACGAGGGCGTTCTTTGCGCTCGAGATGCGGTTGAGGACGGCGGCGGGCTTGTAATGCTTGTCATCGAGGTTGAGTTCCTGAATGACAGTTTTCACGACGCCCCTCGCGTCGTCGGTATCGTAGATGGTGAAGGCGGTCGGATATCCGAGGCGTTGGGCTTCGGCGCGGAGGATGCGGGCGAAGACGGAATGGAAGGTGCCGATATAGAGGTTTCTGGACTCGTTGTTGCCGAAGATGTTCTCCACGCGTTCCTTCATCTCGCGGGCTGCCTTGTTGGTGAAGGTCAGGGCGAGGATGCGGAAGGGGTCCACCCTGTTGGCCATGAGGTGCGCGATGCGTGTGGTCAGGACTTTGGTCTTCCCGCTGCCTGCGCCGGCGATGATCATGAGGGGGCCGTCGAGGTGGAGGACGGCTTCCCGCTGCCGGTCGTTCAATCCCTTCAGATAGTCCTGCATATCCGCAAGTTAGGATGAATGGCTGTGCCTCCGCCCGATGTGAAAAACAAAGTCCCTTCGCAGCATCGCGTTTTCCCTGTGTGCAACCCTGACGGATGTACGAGCACGGGGCCCTTGGAGGCGCGTAGATGTACGATACATAATCGAGTACTAGTTGGATTGACAGCTGTCCGGCGCCATTGTTTTTTTGTATCAAAACCGGACCCCCATGAAACTCCTGATGTTCGTCGGAGACGAGCTGATCGAGACCGTGTCATTGGACAAGGAGCTCGTCTCCAAGCCGGGCTATCTGGGCAACTACAAGCGCAGGCTCCAGAACAAGTACCGCGAACTCTACCAGAGCGAGAGCAAGCCCGAATTCTTCGTGGCCAACGACAGCACAGAGATCGTCCCGACGGAGCAAATCATCCGTGGTTGAGCCATATTTAACGGCTCTTTGTCATTCCGTGCAACCGTTAGCCGGTATCTTGATGAGCAATCGAGACCCCGCCGCGTCTGGATAATGTCTAATTTTGCGGACCACAATACCTTGCCATGACTAAGAGCCTCTGCATCTCCCTGTTGACGGTCCTCCTGATGCTGACTTCGGCCCCGGAGGTCGGTGCGCAGGTCAGGAATCCTGTGAAATGGTCCTACAGCGCCCGTCCGTCGGGCAAAGGTAAATACGAGGTGGTTGTCCGTGCGTCGCTGGAGAAGGGATGGCACTTGTATTCGCAGGCGACGCCCGACGGGGGACCCATTCCCACGGCCTTCAAATTTACCAAGAATCCACTCGTCGATCTGACGGGTCCCGTGAAGGAGGTCGGCAAGTTGGAGAAGCGCCATGAAAAGCTCTTCGGGGTGGACGTGCACCAGTTCTCCAATGAAGTCACCTTCTTGCAGACGGTGACGGTGAAGGGCAAGGTGAAGACGAATGTGAGCGGCAGCGTTGAGTATATGGTCTGCAACGATACGGAGTGTCTGCCTCCCGCCACGCAGAACTTCTCCATAGAGTTGAAATAAGGGAATCCCACGGCGATGCGTCCCATCCGGCTCCTGTTGTCTGTTGCCGTATTCTCCACGGTGTCTTTGTTCGTGACCGGGCAGGAGAAGGCCCCGCTTGCATTCCACTATGCCAGTCAGCGTATCGACGACAGCACCGTGATGCTGTCCGTGCAGGTTGGCATCGGGCAGGGGGCAAGGTTGTATGCCTTGCCTGTGACGGGTGCCGAGCTGCTTTATACGGAGCTGGTGTTCGACAGCCTGTCGCTTCCGCACCTCAGCGGGCCGGTGGCGGTGCAAGGGGCGGTGACGAAGGATATGGATCCCGACCTGGACGCAGAGGTGGGCTATCACAGCGATTCCGTGGTCTGGTCGCAGCGCGTCCGCGCCGGACGGGCCGACAGCCTCGTGGTTCGGGGCAGTCTGCGCTATATCTGCAAGGTTGGCCAGTCGTTCGTCAACGGTGAGGAGCCTCTTCGTTTTGCCATCCTTCCGGAGCGCGGCATCGACGGAAAGGGCGGAGGAACACCCGTGGCCGACCGTTCCCTCTGGTGGGTCTTCCTGGCCGCCTTCGCCGGGGGTCTGCTGGCGTTGTTGACGCCCTGCGTGTATTCGATGATTCCGGTGACGGTGAGTTTCTTTACCAAGCGGAGTACCACAAGGTCGGAGGGTATCCGGAATGCAGTGTACTATGCCGTCTCCATCGTGGTGATCTTCACGCTGCTGGGCTTCCTGGTCACGGTCGTCTTCGGCCCTGCGGCCCTGAACAACCTTGCCACTAACTGGATAGCCAACCTCTTGTTCTTCATCCTCTTCCTGGTCTTCGGCATATCCTTCCTGGGCGCCTTCGAGATCAACCTGCCCTCCTCCTGGACGAACCGCTCCGATGCCCGCGCGGGCTCCACCAGTTTCGGCGGCATCTTCTTCATGGCATTGACGCTGGTGCTGGTGTCGTTCTCTTGTACGGGTCCGATCATCGGCAACCTGCTGGTGTTAGCGGCCAGGGGCAGCTACCTGGGTCCCTTGGTGGGTATGTTCGGATTCTCCCTCGCGCTGGCCCTGCCGTTCGCGCTCTTTGCTTTCTTCCCCAGCAAGCTCAACATCCTGGGCAAGGCGGGGGGCTGGCTGAATGCGGTGAAAGTGACGCTGGGCTTCCTGGAGCTGGCGCTGGCCCTGAAGTTCCTCTCGAACGCCGACCTCGTAAAGGGATGGCGGCTGCTCGACCGCGAGGTCTTCCTATCCCTATGGATCGTGATATTCCTCCTGCTGGGCATCTATCTGCTCGGGAAACTGAGGTTCCATCACGACGACGAGCTCCCGAAGAACGATTTCGGCCTTCCTTATCTCTCCGTCACTCGCCTTTTCTTCGCGATCGCCTCCCTGTCGTTTGCGGTGTACATGGTGCCGGGCATGTGGGGCGCACCTTTGAAGGCCATCGGCGCCTTCCTGCCGCCGGTGGGTACGCAGGACTTCATCATCTCCGACGCATCCCCAGGTCAGGGTTCATCCGCCTCGCCTGCATCGGGAGAAGGGAAGCTCCCCCATCCGGTGAAATACTATGAGCGCATGCGGGTCTATGAGCCGGAAGTGGTCAGGAAGTACGGCATGACGACGTATTTCGACTATGAGGAGGCGCTGACGGTCTCTCGCAGGCTGAAGAAGCCGCTGATGCTGGACTTCACCGGCATCAATTGCGTGAACTGCCGGAAGATGGAGGCGGAAGTGTGGAGCGACCCCGAGGTGATGCGCCGGCTGAAGGAGGATTTCGTGATCGTGTCCTTGTATGTGGACGTCCAGGACATCGAGTTGCCTGAGGCCGAGCACTACCGGTCGGAGGCCCTGGGAAAGAAAGTGTTTACCCTGGGAGACAAGAACGCCGACATGCAGGTCACCCGCTTCCAGGCCAACAGCCAACCCTATTACTTCTTCCTCGACAACGAGGAGAAGCGGCTGGTTCCAGAGGGATATGGATACGACCCTGATATTGCAAAGTTCATCCGGCTCCTGGACGAGGCAAAGGGGAAGTTCGGGAAATAGGCGGCCGTGAGAAAAGCTGTCTTCCGACAGAGCGGTTCCACATCATGTTCCTGGGAGGCTTCTCAAGCCCTGGACAAATTCTCCGTCAGGATACACGGTTTGGATGGGTCGTCCCGCACGCTTTAGGACCTTTGCCGCAGTGTCTTCCCGCTACGGGTTCCGTTGTGCCTGCCTTCCTCCACGGTGACTTTTCCATTGACGATGACATAGGGTATCCCGGCCGAGAACTGGTGGGGTACGTCGAAGGTCGAGCGGTCTGACACCGTTTCCGGGTCGAAGACGACAATGTCGGCCATGAACCCTTCGCGGAGCAGCCCTCTGTCTTTGATTCCGAACTTCTGTGCAGGCAGTGATGTCATGCGTCGGATGGCTTCTTCGAAGCCGATGACCTGCTTCTCCCGTACATATCGGCCCAGCACGCGGGCGTTGGTACCATAGCCGCGGGGATGGGGCATGCCTTTTCCGTTGCTGACGCCGCCGTCGGCTGCGGGCATATTTAAAGGATACCGCATGAAGTGGATCACATCGTCCTCGTTCATAGTGTGATAGACCATCTGTGCATTGGCGATGGATAGCATGTCGAGGATTGTCTCGGCCTCGTTCCTGGCGCCCTTCTTCCGGCCTTTCCGGATATTGACTTCGCTGATGTTCTTCCCGTTGAGGGTGGAGTCGGGACCGTAGTTGGCCACGACGGCGTAGCTATAGTCCTTGTTCTTCCCCTTCTTCAGGCTCCGAACCATGTCGGATACGATACGGCCGCGGGTGGCGGGGTCTTTGATCCGGACGCGTAGGGAGTCAAGACCTCCGTCGAGGGCCCAGTCGGGTACGGTGACGGCGAGGTTGGTGCTGCTGGCGGTGTATGGGTATTGGTCGATGGTCACTTCGATGCCTTCCCGGCGGGCGGCCTGCACCATCTCGAGGGTTTGTGAGGAACGGCCCCAGTTGGCGCGACCGGCGACTTTGAAATGGGATATCTGTACCGGGATGGACGCCTGCCGGCCGATGGTGAGCGCTTCTTCGATGGCGTCGGTGACCCTGGCGCCCTCGTTGCGCATATGGGTGGCATACACACCGCCCGATTGGGCCGCGACACGGGCCAGGCCGACGATCTCATCCGTCTTGGAGTACATGCCGGGGAGGTAGATGAGGCCGGAGGAAAGACCAACGGCCCCCTCCTCCATGGCTTTGGCCATGAGCTGTTCCATCTTTCGCTGTTCATCGGCTGTGGGTTGCCGGTCGCCCAGGCCCATGCCCATGCGGCGGATGGTGTTGTGCCCGGCGAGGGACGCCACGTTGATGGAGGTCTGCATGCTGTCAATCCGGTCGAGGAACTTGCCGAGGTCGTCAGCGGAGTTGCCGCAATTGCCGGTGACGACGGTGGTCACGCCGTCCTGTATGTAGTTGTCGGCGGTGGGGCGTTCGAAGATGCCTCCTTCTATATGGGCATGGACGTCTATGAAGCCGGGACTCACGAATCGATTCGCGGCGTCGACGATGCGGGCGGCGTTGCGGGGGAGGTTGCGCCCGATGCGTTGGATGCGGCCCTGGTGGACGGCAATGTCGCCGTAGTACCAGTTATTTCCTGTCCCATCGATGATGCGGCCGTTGATGATGATCAGGTCGGGCTTGTCCTGTCCGG
Organism: Chitinophagia bacterium; assembly: GCA_010027295.1. Lineage (GTDB taxonomy): Bacteria > Bacteroidota > Bacteroidia > Chitinophagales > Chitinophagaceae > Pollutibacter. The sequence goes on along the minus strand of RGVM01000015.1, from coordinate 7,865 downwards.
TGGCGAAGGAACAGAAGAGAAGTCCTAACGGACGAGGGTTCTGTGGAGCAGTGTCATGGTGAGGAAAAGGTACGAAGGGATGCTGGAACCGGGAAATGGCGTAGTTCCCAAAACCGGGTATGGTTCTCAAAACCATGTTGGGTTCTGAGGACATAGGGGGGTTCTCGGAACCGGGGGGAGTTCTCAAAACCTATCGGGTTGCGTATGATGAGGCCTTGGCATCGCGGAAGCGGCGGACGCCGGCCCAGGGCAGGGTGTTGAGGATATTTTCCCGGGTGCACCCTGCCCGTCGGGCCTGGGAGATGCCCAGGTGGATATGGTCCAGCTGGGATGGATGGTGGGCGTCTGTGCTGACGGTCAGTCTGACTCCGGCGGCGACGGCCTGTCTGGCAAGGTCGTCGCGGAGGTCCAGGCGGTCGGGTTGTGCGTTGATTTCCATCGAGGTGCCGGTCTCTGCGGCGCTTCGGAAAACGGCGGGCCAGTCGACGGCATAGGGTTCCCGTTTCATGAGGAGTCTTCCCGAGGGATGTCCGATGCCATGGACAAGCCGGTGTCGGCAGGCGTGTAGCAATCGTTCCGTGTTGTCTTTGCGGAAACCGGAGTGGATGGAGGCGGTGACCCATTCGAAGCCTTCCAGGACATCGTCGGGCAGGTCGAGGGAGCCATCCGCGAGGATGTCGACTTCCACGCCTTTTTTCACGAAGGCGCGTCCGATGTCGGCATTGACCCTGTCGATCTCCTTCCATTGCCGTCGGAAACCTTTCGGGTCGATGCCGCGGGCGATACGGACAGAGGGCGAGTGGTCGGTGATGACGATGTATTCGTAACGGGGGAACCTTCGCAGGGCCTCGCTAGCCAGCGTGGCGATATCTGTGGCCCCATCGCTCCAGACGGAGTGCATCTGCATGTCGCCGCGCATGTCTCTGACTCCCACGAGAGAGGGCAGTCGGTTACGGGCTGCGAGGTCGAGTTCCCCCCTGTCTTCCCGCAGTTCGGGTTCGATGTAGGCTAGTCCGAGCGCCTGATAGACTGAAGCTTCGGTATCGCCTGCCAGCCGTTCCTTCCCATCGGGACCGAAGAGGCCGTACTCGTTGATCTTCCCATGTCGTTCGCGCGCGAGGGACCGGAGTCTGATGTTGTGTTCGCGCGAGCCGGTAAGGTAGAGGAAAGCAGAGCCGAAGGCCTCGGGTTCTACGAGTCGGAGGTCGGCCTGCACTTCGGGGGATGCCAGGAGGATGCTGGCCTTGGTATCTCCGGAGGCGAGGACCCTACTTACGCCGGGCGTACGGGTGAAGTGTCGGATGATACTTTTCCTGCCGGAGGCTGCGCATGTGACCAGGATGTCTATGTCGCCGATGGTTTCCTTCCTCCTCCGGAGACTGCCGGCGAGTTCGGCCCTGATGACGCACGGGATGGCGCGTACCTGTCGGAGCAGGTCTTCACCGATGCGGAGAGCCGTGTCCAGGCGCAGTCTCCCATGGGATTCCTTGTCGAGCTTGAGTGCTTTTCGGATGTTCTCGAGTCGTTTGGGGCCGAATCCCCTGAGTTTGGAGACTCGTCCGTCCCGGATGGCGTCTTCCAGGTCTTGCCTGTCTTCGATGCCAAGGGCTTCGTGGAGCGACTTCGTGGTGGCGGGTCCCATGCCTTGTATCTCCATGATGTCGAGCAGCGGGATGGGTACCTGTCTTTGCAGCTCGTCCCAGGTGGCGATATGACCGGTTTGGAGGTATTCGAGGATCCTTTCGGCGATGCCTTCCCCGATATTGGGCAGCCGGTCGAGGGAGGCGGTATCGGTCGCGTAGGTGGAGATGTCGTCAGGCAGGCCTGCGAGGGTTCTGGCGGCGCGTTCGTAGGCTATGGCCCGGAAGCGCTCCGTGTTCCCGAGGTATCGGTAGCAACCGGCCATGCGGGTGAAGATGTCGGCCAGTTCCCTGTTCGTCCTCCAGTCTTCTGTGTTGGCTATGTCCATGGTTGCCGAGCAAGGAAAGGTACACAGGCGCGTGCAGGCTTTCCCATGAGCGTGGTCATCCGGGACTTGGAAGTATGAAGGATCGTCAGAGTCGGCGGATGACCATTGTCATGACCTTTCCTGACGATCAGCCATGTATCGTCCGGGGCCATCGGCATACCTATGTGTGGAAACAACAAACCATGGTAATGTCCAGGGCAAAGGCGGTGAAGTCAGGCAAGCCGGGCAAGGCTTCAAGGAAACTCGTGTATTTCTTCGGAGGCGGGCGTGCCGACGGCAACGAATCGATGAAGGAGTTGCTGGGCGGGAAGGGTGCGAACCTGGCGGAGATGGCGGGTCATCCGAAGTTGCGGCTGCCGGTGCCTCCCGGCTTCACGATCGGTACGGATGTCTGCATGCACTACCATGAGAAGGGGCATTCGTATCCGCGGGGTCTGGAGGCGGAGGTGAGGCGTTCGCTCTCCGAGGTCGGCCGTTTGATGGGCAGGCGTTTCGGCGATCCGCGGAATCCGCTGTTGCTCTCTGTCCGTTCGGGTGCGCGGCGTTCGATGCCGGGCATGATGGAGACGGTGTTGAACGTCGGGCTGAGTCGGGATACCCTGGAGGGCCTGATCCGCCAGTCGGGCGACGATCGCTTTGTGTACGATGCCTACCGCAGGTTCATCATGATGTATGCGGATGTGGTGATGGAGAAGGCTGCCGGCGTGGAGCCCCGCGGCGGTGTCGGCATCCGGAAGGTGCTGGACAGCCTGTTGGAGGAGGTGAAGCGCCGGCGGGGCTATGATTCCGACACGCAGTTGACCGTTGCCGAATGGAAGGCCCTGGTGGAGGAGTTTCGTGCGACCGTCGTGAAGGTGCTGGGAAGATCCTTTCCCGATGACCCATGGGAGCAGTTATGGGGCGCCATCGGAGCCGTCTTTTCGAGTTGGAATGGGAAGCGGGCCATCGAGTACCGGCGGATCGAGAAGATACCGGACGACTGGGGTACGGCGGTGAACGTCCAGGCGATGGTCTTCGGGAACATGGGACCCGACTGTGCCACGGGCGTCGGCTTCACGCGCAATCCCGGTACGGGGGAGGCCCGCTTCTACGGCGAGTACCTCATGAACGCGCAGGGGGAGGACGTGGTCGCCGGCATCCGTACGCCCGCACCCGTGAACGAGTACTCGAAGAACGCACAGAGTCGCCATCTGCCGACGCTGGAACGCAGCATGCCCGGCATCTACAAGGAGTTATGGGAATATCAGCGGCGGTTGGAGCGGCATTACCGTGACATGCAGGATATCGAATTCACCATCGAGAAGGGTAGGCTGTACATGCTGCAGTGCCGTGTGGGCAAGCGCAATGGTATGGCTGCGGTACGCATGGCGGTTGACATGCATCGGGAAGGGCTGATACCGGCCAGGACCGCGGTGCAGCGGGTATCGCCCAACCAGCTGGTGGAGCTTCTCCTGCCGATGCTCGACCCCCTGGCAGAGCACGCGGCAAAGCCCATGGCCAAGGGTTTGCCCGCGGGGCCCGGCGGAGCGAGGGGGCGGGTCGTCTTCCGTTCCGAGGATGCAGTGGCTTGGGCTTCGAAGGGCGAGAAGGTCATCATGGTGCGTGAGGAGACATCCCCGGAGGATGTGGACGGCATGCACAAGTCACAGGCCATCCTGACATCGAAGGGGGGCATGACATCGCATGCGGCGCTCGTGGCCCGCGGATGGGGCAAGTGCTGCATCGTGGGCTGCGGCGACATCGAGATAGATGAGGAGCGGAGGACCTTCCGCACGAAGGACGGGCAGGTGGTGCGGGAAGGTGACTGGCTGAGCCTGAACGGCACGAAAGGACTGGTGTACGAGGGACAGCTGCCGCTGGTGGACATCGATATCCGATCCAACCGACCTTACCGGGCCTTCATGCGGCTCGTCGACGGTTTCCGGACCATGGGTGTCAGGGCGAATGCCGACACGCCGCAGGATGCGGCCGTCGCGCTGGCCTTCGGGGCTGAGGGGGTGGGCCTCTTCCGTACGGAGCACATGTTCTACGGGGAGCATAGCGAGAAGCCTCTCTTCCTGCTGCGGAGGATGATTCTGAGCGAGACGGAGGCGGAACGCCGCGAAGCCATTGGAAAGCTGTCGAGGCATGTGAAGCGCGACATCAAGTCGACCCTCTCGGTGATGGCGGGCCGTCCCGTGACGATACGGCTCCTGGACCCGCCGCTGCACGAGTTCGTGCCGCACGACCCTGTCCGACTGAAGGAGCTATCGGAGGTACTCGGCGTGCGTCCGGGTGTCCTTCGCCGGAGGGTGCTGGCATTGCACGAGAACAATCCGATGCTGGGCCACCGGGGGGTACGCCTCGGCATCAGCTACCCGGAGATCACCGAGATGCAGGTACGCGCCATCCTGGAGGCGACGGCCGAGTTGCGGGCGGAGGGTAGGAAGGCATTTCCCGAGATCATGGTCCCGGTCACGTCCACTTCCAGCGAGCTGGTGCACCAGCGGGCGATCGTGGAGCGTGTGCACCGGGAGGTCTGTGCATCGAAGGGACTGCGACGCATCCCCTACCAATTCGGCACCATGATCGAGGTTCCGAGGGCCGCCCTGCAGGCCGGTGAGATGGCACAGCAAGCCGATTTCTTCAGTTTCGGAACGAACGACCTCACACAGATGTGTTTCGGTTTCAGTCGCGACGACATCGGAGGCTTTCTCCCCGTGTATCTCGAGCAACGGATCCTATTACAGGACCCCTTCCAGAGCATCGACCAGGAAGGCGTCGGAGAGCTGGTACGTCTAGGTACGGAACGTGGCAGAAAATCCAACAAGGCCCTGAAAGTGGGTATTTGCGGCGAACATGGTGGTGATCCGGAGAGTGTCCGTTTCTTCCATGGTCTTGGCATGGACTATGTGAGCTGTTCGCCCTACCGTGTCCCCATTGCGCGGCTGGCTGCTGCGCAGGCCTGCCTGACGAGATGATAACCCGATTCGGTGATGGGGGATGCCTGCCGGTTCTCCTACTCTGTAAAAAAAATTCTGATGAAACATCATTTCTTCTTCCCAACCGCCACGATTCTGATTGCCGCCATGTTTCCGGCGCCATGCCGGTCTCAGACTCCGTACACATCGGGTGGAGAGGTCACGACGACCATACTGGGCACCTCCAATATCCATGACTGGGAGATGGTGTCCCGAAAGGGTGCGTGCACCCTGAGTCTGCGGATAGATGCGGCCGGTGCGCTGACGGGCGTCGGCAATGTCCGGTTCACGGTGCCTGTGAACAGTCTGAAAAGCGAGCAGGGAAGTCAGATGGACAACAACGCCTACAAGGCGATGGACGAAGAGAACCATCCGACGATCCGATTCGAGGCCGGCACGGCCACCCTCCGGCCCGCTGCCAGCGGGGCTTATGGCATCATTGTCGACGGAAGGCTCAGCATCAGCAGCGTGACCCGTGACGTCACCCTGTCTGCTATGGCAAAGGTGAACCCCGACAGGTCGGTCACGATCGAGGGTTCCTATCCCCTTCTGACGACCGACTACAACGTGAAGCCCATCAGCGTGATGCTGGGGGCGATACGCACGAGCGAGAAGGTCACCATACGGTATGTGATGACCTTGAAGCCCAAGGCTGAAGAGGGTTTGCCCCGGCTCCCGTAGGACTGACTCCGTGTCCATTCCATGCATCCAAAAAACCCATTCCATGAAAAAGGCACTCATAGCCGGATTCACCGCAGGTTCTGTCCTGCTGATCCTGAGCCTAGCCATCTTCTTCCTGCAGTTCCGGATCTTTCCAGAAATGGCGGACACCTATTGGAGCCAGGCATTCCGCTGGTCGGACCGTTCGACTGATTGGATGTTCTACCTCCATCCCTTTGTGTTGAGTTTTGCGCTAAAGTGGTTCTGGGAGCGTTACAAGGACCTTTTCCCGGCCGGTGGACTGATGCGTGCACTGGAGGTGGCGCTCGTCTACGGCGTGGTGGCGATGCTACCGGTGCTATGGATGACCTATACCGCCCTGAACGTGTCGGGCATCCAGGTCCTCTGCTGGTTGTGCTACGGCATCTTCCAGGCCTTCGTGGCCGGACTTGTCTTCAGTTGGCTGAATCCCTGATCCGAGCGGTAGGCGCGCATCCCTTCCCTCTTCGGCGCGGGCTTTCATACTTTTGCAAAAAACCGCTCATGCCGATCAGGGTTTTCGTCACCGGTGGGACGTTCGACAAGGAGTACAACGAGATCACGGGACGGCTGTACTTCAAGGACACGCACCTTCCAGAGATGCTGGTCCTTGGGCGTAGCCGCCTCGACGTCCGCATGGAGACCCTGATGATGATCGACAGCCTGGACATGACGGATGCCGACAGGTCGCTCATCGCAGACCGCTGCCTCTCCTCTGAGGAGGACAGGATCCTGATCACGCATGGCACGGACACGATGGCCGAGACGGCCGCGTTGTTGGCTTCGAGGCTCACTGGCAAGACCGTTGTGCTCACAGGCGCGATGGTGCCCTATAAGTTCGGCAGTTCGGACGGACTGTTCAACCTGGGCAGCGCGCTGGCCTTCGTTCAGGCGCTGCCCCATGGCGTGTACGTGGCCATGAACGGCCGTTGTTTTTCCTGGGACAACGTCCGTAAAAACAGGCAGACCGGAGAGTTCGAGGAACTCACCGGTCTGTCCTGATGGTTTTGAGTCGGGATGGCGCGCGTCAGGCGCCGGGTCTTTCGAAGAGTTTGAAGAACTGATCCAGTTGCGGGAGGATGACGATGCGCGTCCTGCGGTTGGCGGACTTGCCGTCATCGGTGCCGTTGTTGGCGATGGGTTTGAATTCGGCCCTTGCGGCGGCGGCCATCTTGGCGGGGTCCATGCCGTATTGTTTCTGCAGGAGCCGTACAACGGAAGTGGCGCGCTTGGCGCTGAGGTCCCAGTTGTCCACGAGAACGCCTTTGGCATAGGGTACGTCATCGGTATGCCCTTCTACCATGAACTCGATGTCGGGCTGGTTCTTGAGGACGGTGGCAACCTTGCCGAGCACCTCGAGGGCTTTGGGCTCGGTAATGTCCCAGCTGCCGGACTTGAAGAGCAGCTTGTCGGAGATGTCGACGTAGACGACACCCTTGTCGACCTTTATGTTGATATCCTTGTCGTCGAGGTTTCCGATCGCTCCCTTGAGATTCATGACAAGATTCATGTTGAGGGAATCCTTCCGTGCCATCTGCTGTTGAAGCGTCTGGATGTAGGAGTCCTTGGCCCCGATATTTTCTAGGGATTTGCGGATGCTCTCTGCTTGGGCGGAGGAGATGACGGAGAGGTCCTGGAGCTGTTTGAGGGATTGGTTGTTGTTCTGTCTGAGGATCTCCATCTGTTCGTTCATGCCCGCGATCCGGGTTTCAAGGTTCGCCTTGGCCCTTTCGACTTCGGCTTTGGCGTCACGGCATTCCCTGATCTCACGCTGGTAACCGGTGATGGAGGTCTCAGCCTCGTTGAGCTTGTTCTGCAGGCTTTCGAATTTCTTGGTGCTGACGCACGAGGTAGTCATTGCCGCCGCGAGGAGGATGGCCAGGCTGTGTACATTAATCTTCATGGGATAGTCGTTATGGGTTTTCCGTATAGATTATGGATTATAAAGGTAATGCATCAAGTAGAACCTTGTCATTTTTCGGACGAGGTCCTGAGGAAGGCCGCGCGTCTTGGGGCGGGCATTTGGCTGTGTTCGCCCTTGACGGCCTTCCATATGACTTCGCTGAATTCGATGTCCGGGGCTCTGTCCTCCCGGGAGAAGTCGAAGCGTTGGCTTTTTCGGGACCAGGCGTTGTCCACGCGATTCTTTTCGTCGAGGTCGACGTTGGCGGGTCGGCTGCGGAAAGGTGTAGTGTCGGGTGTCAGGGCGAAGCATCGCCACATGGGTGTGGCGGCGG
>RGVM01000140.1 GCA_010027295.1 Chitinophagia bacterium | reverse complement strand
GGATCTTCATGGGCGACACGGGATCGCTCCTGCTGGGGTTGGTCAATGCTACCCTGGTGGTACATTTCATATCGAGAGCCGGCAAACCGGGGGCACCCCTGTTCGTGGACGCTTCGCCTGCCATCGGCTTCGCCATACTGATGGTGCCCCTTTTTGACACGATGAGGGTCTTCTCGCTTAGGATACTAGCCCGCCGATCCCCGTTCGCGCCGGACAAGAACCATATCCACCACCTGCTCCTCGACCTCGGTTTCACACACGCTTCAGTCACATACATCCTCGCGTTCCTCAACCTTCTATTCATTGCGTTGGCCTACCTGACCCGAGGCTGGGGCGTCACGCTGTGTATCGTATCGATGGTGGGGCTCGCATCGCTGGGTACCGGCTTTCTTCTGTATCGCAGGAATATGCTCAACGCGCAAGGGGACGCCGATCGGGAGATGCCGACCATCGACATGCAGAAACTGCACGCCTTCCGCAAAAAGAGGGTCATCCTCCCCGAGGACAACTGACGCCCTGTCCGCCACCGCATTCGCGGCTATTATTTAGATTTGCGTCCTACCAACCTCTCTGACGATGTCTGAAGAATTGAGCAAACACGTTTCCCAGACGGGGGATTCGATGCGTAAGGCCATATCCCATCTGGAGTCGGAATTGTTGAAGATCCGTGCGGGCAAGGCCTCTCCCCAGATGTTCGACGGCCTGACGGTCGACTATTACGGATCTCCCACGCCGCTCAATCAGGTCGCCAACATCTCTGTGGCCGATGCCCGGACCATCACCATCCAGCCTTGGGAGCGGAACATGATACAGCCCATCGAGCGGTCTATCATCGCAGCGAACCTGGGCGTGACCCCACAGAACGACGGTGTCATGATCCGCATATTCCTTCCCCCCCTCACGGAGGAGCGTCGCAAGGAGATTGTCAAGCGTGTCCATGCGGAGGCGGAACAGTCGCGCGTGGCTATACGCAGCATCCGCAGGGATGCCATCGAGCATATCAAGCGGATGAAGAAGGACGGGCTCAGCGAGGACCTTGCCGTTGACGCAGAGGGTGAGGTACAGAAGATCACCGATGCGCACATCGCGCTGGTCGAGAAGCACGTTCTGGCGAAGGAGAAGGAGGTGATGTCCATCTGAGGGCTGTCACTCCGCCTTTCCCCTCAATCGTTGGCGAGGTACACGCCGCCCAGTATGACAACGAGCCCCGCTGTCTGCATCGGGTTGATGCCCTCTCCCGCCATGAGGCCCCAGAAGATCGCCACGAAGGGTATGCCATAGGTTACCATGGAGGCCATGAGGGGGCCTGCCCTTTTGAGCAGCATGTAGAACATCACAGAGGCGATGGCTGTCCCCAGTATCCCCAGCAGGGCACCTGAGGCGGCGGAGACCAGGAATTCCCTCCCATTCCATGGGAGGGCGAAGAAGTCCGTCCACCACAGAATCAACAAGGCCGGCGGTACGAGGAGGCTAAAGGCTATGGCTGCGATATCGCGGGAGGGCACGCCTTGCAGCTGCCGGTTCACCATGTTGACGTTGAGGCCGTAGCAGAAGGTGGCGAGTAGGACGAAGGCTGCGTATGACAGGTTGGAGAAGGAGATGGTGCGTGCACCTGTGAGCATGAGGATCGCAAGTCCGGCAAAGCCGAGGATTACTCCGACCCAGTGCTTCCAACCCGTCGGATGGCCGAATGCCAGGGCACCGATCGCCAGGGTGAACAGGGGGGTGAGGGCGTTGAGGATGCCTGCCAGGGAGCTGTCGATTCTCGTCTCCGCTATGCAGAAAAGGTAGGCCGGGATGAATGTGCCCAGCACGCCCGAAACGGCAACTGTCAGGCGCTTCCCTGCCGGCACGGTCCGGAAGGCGCGCCAGCCGACTGGCATCAGCACCAGTCCGGCGCTGAGGATGCGTATGGACGCGAGTTGATAAGCGTTTAGGGCACCCAGACCGACCTTAATCAGGATGAAGGAGCTGCCCCAGATGACGCTCAGCAGGATGAATAGGGAGGCGTTGAGGAACCTTCTGTTCACGACCGGGATTTCTGCGAAGGTCAGCCTTTCCCACCGGAAACGGCGGGCTCTTTGGGGATAACCGACAGGGTCCTTCTCGCGGCCATTGGCTACATTTGATGCCCGACCCGTAACCACCCCCACTGTGAACACATCGACCTATCAGATCCGCCTGCCCCAGTTCGAGGGCCCATTCGACCTACTCCTGTTCTTCATCGAACGGGACGAGTTGGACATCTACAACATACCCATCACCAAGATCACGCGCGACTTCCTAGACTATATGGAAGGTTCTCGCGAGCAGAACATCGAGCTCAGCAGCGAGTTCATCCTCTTCGTCTCCACCCTGATGCGCATCAAGGCCAAGATGCTGCTGCCCCGCCGGGAGAAGGACGAGCAGGGCAACGAAATCGATCCTCGGCAGGAACTGGTGGACAAGATTCTGGAGTACAAGCGCTTCAAGGAGGCCTCTGCGCAACTTGCTCAGATGGAGGCGGAGCGGCTCTTCATGGTGAAGCGGGGCAACCTCGTGAAGGAACTGGGCCAGATTGGGGAGGAATCCTCGGAAGGCTCCGAGATACAGAGTATCACGCTGTTCCGCCTCATGAAGGTCTTCGAGAAGGTGATGCAGCGGATGTACGACCGGAACAACAAGCCCCAGCACGTGGTGTACAAGTATCGGCACTCGATGGAGGAGATCCGGGCCTACATGCTGAGTACGTTGGAAGCGGAGCGTGTCATGTCGTTCGAGAAGGTCTTCGAAGTGTGCGAAGACCGGATACATGCGATATTCCTCTTCCTGACGATCCTCGAGCTGGCCCAGCAGCGCTGGATGACGATTATGGTCGGAGAAGGCCCGAATAATTTCATCGTGACCTGGAACGAGTCACGCGAGGCCGATACGGATGTGGACCCCGATGCAACAGCCACTACGGACGACGTCGGTTCCTAGCCTGCGATGCTGACATTTCCTGTCACCTCCTGCCCCAACATCACCCTTACGGCCTCTGCGATGCCTTGGGCGTCGTAGCCGCATTCGCGGTGCAGTTCTTTGGGGCTGCCGTGTTCCACGATTCTGTCAGGTATGCCCAGGATGCGTACATCGGCTTTGTAGCCGTTTTCGGCCATGAACTCTAGGATGGCGGAGCCGAAGCCACCCGTGACGGTGCCGTCCTCAACGGTCACGACCTTTCGGTAGCGGGAGAACACTTCGTGCAGCAGATCCGTGTCGAGGGGTTTGACGAAGCGCATGTCGTAGTGGCCCGGCTCGATGCCTTCGGCGCGGAGGGCGCGGATGGCGGCGGCGGCGAAATTGCCGGGGTGGCCGATGCTGAGGATGGCAATGTCGCGGCCCTCGCGTAGTCGGCGGCCCTTACCGATGGGAATCTCCGTCATCTCCGTCTTCCATTCCGGCATGACACCCTCGCCGCGGGGGTATCGGATGACCATGGGGAGGTTGGTTGTCTCGAGCTGTGCCGTGTACATGAGGTTCCGGAGTTCGGCCTCGTTCATGGGGGCACTGATGATCATGTTGGGGATACAGCGGAAGTAGGCGATGTCGTATGCGCCGTGGTGGGTGGGTCCGTCTTCGCCGACCAGGCCTGCCCTGTCAAGGCATAGGACGACCGGCAGCTTCTGGATGGCAACGTCATGCACGACCTGGTCGAAAGCCCGCTGCATGAAGGAGGAGTATATGTTGCAGAACACCCGGAGGCCCTGGGTGGCCATACCGGCGCTGAGGGTCACGGCATGCTGTTCGCAGATGCCCACGTCGATGGCGCGCTGCGGCATCTTGTCCATCATGAACTTGAGGGAGGAGCCGGAGGGCATGGCGGGCGTGATGCCGAAGATGCGGTCGTTGCGTTCGGCGAGTTCGATGATGGTATGTCCGAAGACGTCCTGGTACTTCGGTGGCTGGGGGGTGTCGTAGGACTTCTTGAAAATCTCTCCCGTGACCTTGTCGAAGAGGCCGGGGGCGTGCCACTTGGTCTGGTCCTTTTCGGCGAGGGAGTAGCCCTTCCCCTTGGTGGTGACGATGTGCAGGATCTTTGGACCGGGTATATCCCGGAGGTCCTGCAGGGTGTCCACCAGCTTGGTGATGTTATGCCCGTCGATGGGTCCGAAGTATCGGAGCTTCATCGCCTCAAAGAGGTTGCTGCTCTTGTTGATGAATCCCTTGATGCTGTGTTCGAGTTTGCTGGCCATTTCCCGGGTGAAGTGGCTTCCGATGGGCAGTCGTCCCAGGGCTTTCCAGATATCGTCCTTGAGGCGGTTGTAGGTGTGCGAGGTGGAGATATCCGTCAGATATTCTTTGAGCGCGCCCACGTTGGGGTCGATGCTCATGCAGTTATCATTGAGAATGATCAGTACGTCGGAGTCGGAGACGCCGGCGTGGTTCATCGCCTCGAAGGCCATGCCGGCCGTCATGGCTCCGTCGCCGATGACGGCGATGGACTTGCGGTCGTTCTCGCCTTTGTGTTTGGCGGCCATGGCCATGCCGAGGGCTGCGGAGATGGAGGTAGATGAGTGCCCCACGCCGAAGGTATCGTATTCGCTCTCGCTGCGCTTCGGGAATCCACTGAGGCCATTGTACTTGCGGTTGGAGGTGAACCGCTCCCGCCTTCCGGTGAGGATCTTGTGGCCGTAGGCCTGGTGTCCCACGTCCCATACGAGTTGGTCGTAGGGGGTGTTGTACACGTAGTGTAGCGCCACTGTCAGTTCCACCACGCCCAGGCTTGCGCCAAAATGGCCGCCATGTACGCTTACGACGTCTATGATGTACTGCCGCAGCTCGTCAGATACCTGACCGAGGTTGTCGCGGTGCATGCGCCGAAGGTCTTCCGGGAGTAGTATCTGCTGGAGGAGTGGACCGGGCTGTATCTCCATGGGTCGAGCGGTGTTGGGTGAAAACCGGCCGTACGGGCGGCAAACATTAACAAAGTTACACAATAATGGTTGCACACCGGAGTCTGCCGTCCATAAGCCCTCGGAGTCGTGAGGGGTATACCGGGGTTCTCCGATGGAAAAAAGTATTCCCTCTCAGGTTCGGATGTAGATTTATACAACAGAATGTTATGCGCAGACTCCTAAGCCGCGTCCCCGCGTATTGGCTTTTCCAGATCGGGGGATGGACCGCCATCCTGCTCGCCAACATCTTATTCCTGATAGGTTTGGAGAGGCTGCAGGTGCTGGATGTCGAGCGTATGACGCTCGGCGCTCTGCTGGGGCTGTTCTTCTCGCATCTCATGAGGGCATTCATCATCCGGTTTCGGTTGCGGGAAATGTCCATCAAATCGCTCATTCCCTCCTTTCTGTTGCTGACGCTCGTTGTATCGGTCCTGGGCGGGATCACCGAGGAGGCCCTGAGGGGCCTGCTCGACCTCCATTTCCCTTCGGACAGCCGGATACCCTTCATGGGACATGCCCTGCGCAGGATCTTCAACGCATTCCCCACCTTCTTCATCTGGAATCTCATCTACTACCTCTATCACGTCATCGAAATGACCCGCAGGCGGGATATGGACCGTCTAAGGTTGCAGCACCAGGTGAAGGAGCTGGAGCTGAGGACACTCAAGTCGCACATCAACCCGCATTTCATCTTCAACGCCCTAAACGGCATCCGTTCGCTGATCGAGGACCATCCCTTGCAGGCGCGTGAGGCCGTGACGATGATGAGTCGGATCCTGCGCAGCAGCCTTCAGTTGAACAAGGCGAAGACGGTCCCCCTGGAGCGGGAGCTCGAAGTCGTCACAGACTACCTCTCCCTGGAGCGTATGCGTTTCGAGGACCGTCTGCAAACACATTTCGACATCCAGCCGGAGACTCTCGGCCTGCCAGTGCCTCCGATGATGCTGCAGACGCTGGTGGAGAACGGCATCAAGCACGGCATCTCCCATCGCAAGGAAGGTGGCCGCATCGAGGTATGCTCGCGCATCGACGGAGAGTGGCACGAGATTGTCGTGAGGAACACGGGACTGTTCGCCAAGCGCAATAAAGGAACGGGGTTCGGCATCCAAAGCACAACCAACCGGCTGGCCATCCTTTTCGGGAACCACGCGCGCTTCGAGATCGGCGATGCAGAGGGTTCCATGGTCGAAGCCCGAGTGCTTATCCCCATGGATCCCCAGCCCTGACGGATACGAAAGGGCTGACAAAAAAACGCCGAATGAGAAAAAGAGCCATCATCATCGATGACGAGCGCCTGGCCCGAGTCGAGCTTCGTCATCTGCTGGCGGATTATCCTGAGATCGAGGTCGTCTCGGAGGCCGTCGATGCCGACGAGGGACTGCTGAGAATCCGGGAGGATTCACCTGATCTCGTATTCCTCGACATCCAGATGCCGGGCAAGTCTGGCTTCGAAATGCTTGAGGAGCTGGAGCAGACGCCGCGCGTGATCTTCACCACGGCCTACGACGAGTATGCGCTGAAGGCCTTTGAGGTCAATGCGCTCGACTACCTGGTGAAGCCGATCCAGCCTGCCCGCCTTTCAGATGCGCTCCTGAAGCTGGAGTGTAACGAGGATGACGATGAACAGATCCCGTCACGGTCCCTGCCAAGGATGCGACTGGGCGATCAGGACCAGGTATTCGTGAAGGATGGGGAGAAGTGCTGGTTCGTCAGGCTGTCTGAGGTTCGGCTCTTCGAATCGGCGGGCAACTACACGCGCATCTTCTTTGGTTCCAACCGTCCGCTGATCCTGAAATCACTCAACGCGCTCGAGGAGCGTCTCGACGAGCGGGCCTTCTTTCGAACCAACCGCAGGCACATCGTGAACCTGAGGTTGATCGAGAAGGTCGAGTCCCATTTCAACGGGGGATTGATGCTGCAGAT
>RGVM01000139.1 GCA_010027295.1 Chitinophagia bacterium | reverse complement strand
AGATGTGTATAAGAGACAGGCGTTTGCGTTCCTCGTATAGGTTTGTCTGCTGCAGGAGGGCGTCGACTATCTCCTTGCGCTGGCGTTTGTCGGAGATGCCTTTGAGGACGGCGAAATGGTTGAGCAGGTCGAGGGCCGAGACTTTCGGGTAGAAGCCGAAGTCCTGCGGCAGGTAGCCGAGGACCTTCCGGACTTCGTTCTTGTCGTTGACGACGTCGATGCCGTCGAGGTGGATGGTGCCGCTGTCGGGGTCCTGGAGGGTGGCGATGGTGCGCATGAGCGTGCTCTTGCCTGCGCCGTTGGGGCCGAGTAGGCCGAACATGCCTTTGCCGAGCGTGAGGCTGACGTCGTTGAGGGCCTTTACACCGTTGGGGTAGACCTTGTTAAGGTTCTTGATCTCGAGGAACATCGGGTTTGGGGTTGGGTGAGAACGTCGGGCGGATGCCGGTCGGGGCAGTCGCCCTGCGAAGATACCGCGATAGGGTGAGTCGCATGAGGGGGGTGGAACTTACAAGAATGTGGTCGGGTGTTCCTCGTGGCACCGCAACAGCGTTCCGCGTGGCATCCGCCGCAGGCGGATGCCACGCGGATAGCTTTTAGCCCCGCCAGAGCTGGAAGCCTGCCTTTGCAAAGCTCCCTACGAAATACTGAAACTGCGCATACTGATGCTGCCATGCTGAAAACCCTCGTGGATGTAGGTCGGACTCTCACCCTTCTCCGCCGCGGCGAGGGTGTACAGCAGAGGGAGGTAGTGGTCGTTGGTGGGTATGGCCATGCGGGCGAGGCTGCCGAAGCGCGTGTACTCCACCAGTGGCCGGAAGTCTTGCGTATCGATGTGCGACTTGACGATGCCGTCGAATTCAGCCGACCAGTCGAAAGGGGCTGCGTCGACGTTCTGCCAGTCGAGTCCCCCCAGGTTGTGCACGATGTTGCCGCTTCCCAAAATCAGCACGCCCCTTTCCCTCAGGCTGCGGAGGCGCTCGCCGAGCGCGAAGTGGTGTGCTGCCGGCTGCTCCGCGTCGAGGCTCAGCTGGAAGACGGGGACGTCGGCCTCCGGCCACATGTGTCGGAGGACGGTCCATGCGCCATGGTCGAGTCCCATCTCGGCGTCCTCCCTGACAGCAATGGGTGCGGCCTCCGATAAAGTTGCGCGGGCGAGTTCCGGATGGCCTTGCGGTTCGTAACGGACCTGGAAGAGCCTGTCATCGAAGCCTCCGAAGTCGTGGATCGTCCGCGGGCTCGCGTTGACGGACACCCGTGTGCCCCGTGTCAACCAGTGGGCCGACACCACCAGCACGGCATTCGGTCGCGGCAGTGACCGGCCGAGCCGGGCGAGGGAACGGGTGAAGTCGTTGTCCCACAGAGCGTTCATGGGACTGCCATGCCCGATGAAGACGACGGGCATGCGGGGCGTGAGGGGCATGCTGTCGGCGAGGTTGCCGAATGCGCGGAGTTCCATGGTGCTTGTTTGACTGTCGCTTGACCGTACCCGCCAGCGACGGATACGGTTGCAAAGCTCCTGCATCCCCGGCGAACGGACATTGACCCAGGTCAAGGAATGCCAGACTTCAGAAGGCCTTGTAGGAGAACTGCTGTCCTCCAACCGACACTTCCAGCATGAGGCCGCCCTTGACCATCACGAAGACCATGACGCCTTCGGTATATTTGGCCTGTGCCGCCGCCCCCTCCTTCACCAGGACCGCCGACACGGAGGCGGAGAACTCGACATCTCCCTGCTGGAAACGCTTCAGGGCGTCTTCGTTCTCGAAGAAGATGACCTCGCTGAAAGCCTGGCCACCCGCTTGCAGGCCGGCGCTCACCTGTGTGAGCCTGGCTCGTCCGAGGGCCTTGCCCTTCCGGTAGAGGATGCCGTTGCCATGGGCACCGCCGACGATGAGGCCGCCCTTGCCGACGTTCGGGAACATGACATGTGCGTAGGCGTGGTCGAAGATTTCCTTCATGACGGGGTCTTTCGCAATGAAGGCGATGCGGGCCGTGTGGCAGTCGACGTCGAGCTTCTTCTCGGCGGCAGGAACTTGTGCTCCGGTGAAGGTGGGCAGCAGGCCGGCCGCCATCAGGAGGGCTGATGCGAGGAACTTCGGGTGTTTCATGGTGTCAGGGTTTGTTTTGATGGATGGTGGATCTTCTCCGAACAATGGGTCGGCCCGGAACGTCGTAAATTGGTGCCATCCGGCCACTCTGCCCATGACGGAAGTCATGCGCGCGACAAGGGTGGCATGAAAGTTCACAGGTCTCTCCACTCCACAACCCATCCCGATGCGTTTTCTGTTCCTCCTTCTACTCGTCCCCGCCCTCAGCGCCGCCCAGATCGACCCGAAGCGCGTGACCATCGCGCGCGATAGTTTCGGCGTGCCGCACATCTTTGCCAAGACCGACCCCGAAGTGTCCTATGGCCTCGCCTGGGCCCATTCGGAGGATGATTTCCGCAGCATCCAGCTCGTGGCACTTCCCTCGAAGGGACTGATGGGCCGCGTGCTCGGCATGCAGGGCGTGTCGGGGGATTTCGCCTTTGCGCTCTTCCGTTGCCGCGAGATCACGGAAGAGAAATGGCATACCCTCTCGCCCGGGTTCCTGCGGCTCATCGAAGGATACCTCCAGGGGGTGAACGACTACGCGAAGGCGCATCCCGAGGAGGTCCTGCACCCGAAGCTGTTCCCCATCACGGCGAAGGAGTACATCGCGTCCTCCGTGCTGTCGCTGACCGTCTTCAATGGTGGCGGGCGGACGCTGTCATCCATCTATAACAACACCGTGCCTTCGGTCATCGACTTCGACAAGATGGGCTCCAACGCCATTGCCATCCATCCGTCGAGGACGAACACCGGCGAGGCCTTCCTGGCCATCAACGCACACCAGCCCAACGAGGGACCCGAGGCCTTCTACGAGGCGCATGTGAACAGCGAGGAGGGGTGGAACGCCCTCGGCGGGCTGCTTGCCGGCGGTCCCTGCATCCTGCACGGCGTCAACGAACACCTCGGATGGGCGCACACCGTCAACCTCTGCGACCGCACCGATGTCTTCCAGTTGCAGATGAACCCCGACAATCCCAACCAGTACCGCTTCGACGGGCAGTGGGTGGACCTGGAGCGCAGCAACGTCCGACTGCATGTGAAGGGCGTGCCCGTCCCGGTGAAGCGCGAGCTGCTCTGGAGCAAGTACGGCGCGACGCTGCGCAACAAGCAGGGCGTCTTCTCGATCCGCCTCGGCGCCAACATGGAGATCCGTGCGCTGGAGCAGTGGTATCGGATGAACAAGGCGCAGAACTACACGCAGTTCCGCCAGGCCGTCTCTTTGCAGGGCCTCTCGATGTTCAACATCATGTATGCCGACCGCCACGACACCATCTTCTATATCAACAACGCGCTGATGCCGGTGCGCGAGGCTTCGCCTCAGTTCGACTGGAAGTCGACTCTGCCGGGCAACACTTCGAAGACGCTGTGGACGCGCTTCCGCGGTATTGACGAGCTGCCCCAGTACGTCAATCCCAAGGGTGGTTTCCTATTCAACACCAACCACTCGTCCTTCTTCGCCACGGCACCGTCCGACAACCTCCGTGCCGCCGCCTTCCCGCGTCAGGACGGCTGGGAGACGAACCACAACAACCGCAGCATCCGCTTCCTCGAGCTGCTGCCCGAGGGTCCCGTCGACTTCGCCACCTTCCGGCGGATCAAGTTCGACCGCCAGCTGCCGGAGAAGCTGCACTATCCCATCGGCATCGACACGTTATGGCTGATGCGGCCGGAGGACTATCCCGCCTACGACACGCTCCTGCGCAACCTGCAGCAGTGGGACCACCGCGGGGTGGCCGACAGCAAGGGCGCGGCCGTCTTCCTGATGGTGTATGAGAATGTATCGAAAAAGATGCGCGGCCGCGAGGGCGTTCAGATCGACAAGGCCACCTGCGAGACGGTCCTCCGCGAGATCCGGGAGAAGATGCTGGCCGAGTCGGGACGCATCGACCCCACGCTGGGCGACCTGCAGAAGCTGGTGCGCGGCGACAGGGAGTATCCCGCCCACGGCCTGCCCGACCTCCTGGCGCCGGAATGGGGCAACACCCTGCGCAAGGGTGTCCGCAAGATTGCGGGTGGAGACGCCTACGTGGCATTGGTACGCTTCCCGCGGCAGGGACTTCCCATCATCGAGACTGTCAATACGTATGGCGCCTCGTCGAAGCCGGGCAGTCCCCATTTCGCCGACCAGGTGCCGCTCTTCCTCGAGCAGCGCACCAAGCGGATGACGCTCGACAAGGCTGAAGTCATGGCGAAGGCTGTGCGCACCTACCATCCCGGCGAGTGAGGGCGCATCTTCCGCGGAAATCCCTACATTGTACACGCCGGCAGTGCCACAAACCACTGCCCCTTCCCGTATGGCCAACCTTTCCCGCCGCCTGTCGTGGGCCATCGCCCTCCTGATGGGTATCGTAATGCACCTAAACACTCATGCCCAGCGCGCCTCGCGCGAGGAATGGGTATCGCTCTTCAACGGCCGCGACCTGACAGGCTGGACGCCGAAGATCCGCTACCACGAGGCCGGGGATAATTTCGGCAACACCTTCCGCGTCGAGAATAAGCGCATCGTTGTGCGTTATGACGCCTATGACAGCTTCCAGGAGCGCTTCGGGCACATCTTCTACGAAAAGCCCTACGGCTTCTACCGCTTACGGCTCGAGTACCGCTTCGTCGGCGAGCAGGCGAAGGACGGTCCCGGCTGGGCGACACGCAACAGCGGCGTGATGCTGCACGGGCAGACGCCGCAGAGCATGGGCAAGGACCAGGACTTCCCCGTCTCCATCGAGGTGCAGTTCCTGGGCGGCAACGGCAAGGACGCGCGTAGCACCTGCAACCTCTGCACGCCCGGTACGAACGTGGAGATGAACGGCAAGCTGTTCACGCCGCACTGTGTTAATTCGAAGTCGCAGACCTACCACGGCGACCAGTGGGTGCGGGCCGAGGTGCTCGTGCTCGGCGACTCGCTGATCCGTCACTATGCCAACGGCGAGGAAGTGCTGAGCTATCAGCGTCCGCAGGTGGGTGGGGGCAATGTGAGCGGTCTCGCTGCGGCCGTTGGGCATCCCGGACTGCTGCTCGCATCGGGCACCATCTCGCTGCAGAGCGAGAGCCATCCCGTCGAATTCCGGAAGATCGAGATCTTGGAGTTGGAGGGCTGCAAGGACCCTGCCGCGACGAACTACAAGTCGTATTATGTGAAGTCGAAGCCGAGTGACTGCCGATATAAAAAGGGTCGGGCGAAGGAATGAGGATTCCACGTTCGGAACTGGCAGGTTTGATTGCCGGCGGCATGAAAAGCCTGTGTGTCGGTTGTATATTCATTCCACTGCGATTGCAGGCACCATCCAATCACCATCATACGATCATCCATGAGACCCGCCACACCCCTGCTCGCCCTGCTGCTGCTCTTAGCTCAGTCCGGCTTCACCCAGACGCCCTACTACCTGACCGCGCCCCGCCTCTTCGACGGTGAGCGGATGCAGGAGGGATGGGCCGTCGTGGTGGAGGGAAATGTCATCAAGGCGGCAGGTCCAAAGGCCAGTGTTCCCGTGCCGCCGGGTGCCATCCAGCTCGACTTCCCCGATGGCACGCTGACACCGGGTTTGATCGAAGGGCATTCGCACCTCTTCCTGTATCCGTACAACATCACCGACTGGGACACGCAGGTGCTCAAGGAGACCGACGCCTATCGCACGGTGCGTGCCACGGTGCATGCCCGCAACACGCTGATGGCGGGCTTCACAACGGCGCGGGACCTGGGCACCGAGGGGGCGGGCTATGCCGATGTGGCGTTGAAGCGCGCCATCAACGAGGGCATCATTCCCGGGCCGCGCATGCAGGTGGCGGGACGGGCCATCGTTTCGACCGGGTCGTATGGACCGAAAGGCTATGATTCCGACCAGCAGATCATGCTGGGGGCCGAGCCGGCCGACGGCAATGACCTCATCCGCGTGGTGCGCGACCAGATCGGCAAGGGGGCCGACTTCATCAAGGTCTACGCCGACTATCGCTGGGGCACCGAGGGCGAGGACCGGCCCTCCTTCACGCTGGAGGAGTTGAAGCTCGTCAACGAGGTGACGCGCAGCAGCGGCCGCGTGCTGGTCTGCCATGCCAAGTCGAAGGAGGCCATCCGCCGCGCCGTGCTGGCGGGTGCGGAGACCATCGAGCACGGCGACTTCATCGACGCCGAGACGGCAAAGCTCATGAAGGACCACAACGTCACCTATTTCCCCACGATATCGGCCGTCGAGAAGATCACGCAGTACCGCGGCTGGCGGAAGGGTGCGATGCCCGACCCGCCGAACGTCGTCAACAAGAAGAAGAGCTTCGCCGCCGCCCTCGCGTCGGGGCTGACCATAGGCATGGGCGGCGACGTGGGCGTGTACCCCCACGGCGAGAACGTGCAGGAGATGGAGCTGATGGTCGAGTACGGCATGACGCCGCTGCAGGTATTGAAGTCGGCCACGACCGTCAATGCCCGGGCGATGCACTGGGAGAAGCGCATCGGCTCGATTGCGCCGGGGATGCTGGCGGATATCGCCGTGTTCGCGGGTGATCCGTCGAAGCGGATCTCGGATGTGCGGAACACGCTGTTCGTCATGAAGGACGGCGTGGTGCAAAAGCACCAGCCGTAGGGGTCTTTCAAACTAACGGTGAGGAATCAACGAACTCAAGGTATCATCCATCCAAGATACTGAGAACCTCCCTCCAACGCGTCGAGGATTTCCTGGAAGTAGGAAAATATCTCGGGCGTGCGCTTAACCTCGTACAGAATGGCTCCCTTGGGATAGGTGCTCAGAAATCCCCTGGAATCCTCCATGGCGAATCGTCGG
>RGVM01000138.1 GCA_010027295.1 Chitinophagia bacterium | reverse complement strand
CAACGCCCTTCGGATCGACTATGGCGCCACGAGCGACAAGCGCACGGTGCTGAACCTGACCAACCACGCTTTCTGGAACCTCAATGGCGAGGGGAGCGGCGATATCCTCGGACATGAGCTCACGATCACTGCTTCCCGGTACACGCCGGTGGACAGCGTACTCATTCCCACCGGCATCGAATCCGTTGCCGGAACGCCGCTCGATTTCACGCAGCCCGCGACAATCGGATCAAGGATCTCACAGACCCACCCACAACTCTTGAACGGAAAGGGGTATGACCATAACTTCGTTCTCGACGGATCTGTCGACTCCGTGGCCCGTCTCGCAGCCACTGTCCGGGGCGACCGCTCGGGAATTGTCATGGATGTCCTTACCGACCAGCCGGGGATACAGTTCTATAGCGGCAACTTCATGAAGGGAGAGCAGACCCTGAAGAGCGGTGCCAAGGACGCATACCGGACAGCCTTCTGCCTGGAGACCCAGCATTTCCCCGACTCCCCCAACAGGCCGGAATTCCCTTCGACCGTCCTCGAGCCAGGCCAGGTATACCATAGCACGACAATCTACCGCCTTCGGACGTCTGAGTCCCGTTAAGTAACCACCGCGGCAGGGCTCGGGACATGCCCGACGGGATGTCTATTCCATGCAATTGCATATATTGTTCGTTCAAAGAACGATGGTATGTCGTATGCCGGTGACAGGCGGGATTTCTTGCGCAGCAGCGCTCTCCTGCTGTGTGGCGCGATACTCCCGGACGATGTTTTTTCAGGAGAGGGTGCACGCAGCCGCGTCATAGACATCCATCAGCACCAGCACTACCATGGCTGGACGGACGAGCAGATGATGGCCCACCAGGATGCGATGGGTATCGGACGCACCATCCTCCTTCCGGCGGGCAGCCCCGTGGACAGGGCCTCCACCCATTTTGGCAAATCAAACGGACTCGCAGCCCGGGCGGGCGGCAATCAGGCCTGCTACGACATTGCCAAGCGATATCCCGACAGATACCTCTTCGGGGCTTGCGAGGTACCTGACCTCCAGGGCGCCGCAGACGAGATCGAGAAGTACCTGAAACTCGGCGCCGTCGTCATCGGAGAGTTGAAATTCGAAGTGCCCTGTGACGGACCGGAGATGCAGCGCATATACCAGCTCGCGGAAGCCTACGACGTTCCCGTCCTGATGCACTGGGAGCACATGAAGTACAATCTGGGCTTCGACAGGTTCCACACCATGCTCGAAAAATATCCGCGCGTCAACTTCATAGGCCATGCCGTCACCTGGTGGGCCAATGTGGACAGGAACCACCTCGACCAGTCGGTCATGTATCCCAAGGGTCCCGTCACGCCGGGAGGGCTTACCGACCGACTTTTGCGCGACTATCCGAACATGTACGGAGATCTCTCCGCCGGCTCCGGCCTCAACTCCATCCTGCGCGATATTGAACAGGCCAGGGCCTTTCTGGAAAGGCATCAGGACAAACTCCTCTACGGGAGCGACTGCGCCGACCTTCACGGGGATGCCTCCCGGGGCTGCACCGGGGCCCAGACCCTGCAGAAAGTCCGTGAACTCTCCGGATCTCGTCGCATGTTGAGGAAGATACTCTATCGTAATGCTGAAAAACTCTTCAGGCTGTGAATAGAAGCAACCATCCGGGCAATGTGCTCATCGGCGTTTTTCCGCTGCCATCTCTCGTGGTGGTCATATGCACCGCCTACTTTCTACAGTCCTGCGGAGAGCGTCCCAGGTATGAGGAGCCCCGCTCCCCGGAGGCGTCCATGTCCACCTTCGAGTTCGCCGATCCCGCCATCACCGCTCAGGTTTTCGCCACGGAGCCGCAGGTCATCGACCCCGTCTCCATGGAGTTCGACGAGGAGGGCAACGCGTGGGTCGTAGGGATGCTCGACGCCTACAAGCCCGACTCCGTCAAGGGCCGGGGTCGTATCGTCAGGCTTGCCGACACCGATGCCGACGGTCGCGCCGACACCGCCATCGTGTTTGCCGACAGCCTTCGAGAGGCCACTTCCGTCCTGCCCTGGCAGGGTGGGCTGCTGGTGACCGCCGCACCGCACATCCTCTACTTCCGAGACAACGACGGTGACGGGCTTGCGGAACAGCGCGACACCCTCTTCACCGGCTTCTTCAACCGGAACGAAGAGGCGCAGATCACCAACCTGCGCTTCGGAGTGGACAACTGGATCTACGCAAACAACAACGGTCAGGCGGGCGACATCGCCTTCCCCAAAGGGAAGGACACGGCCAGACTGTCGGTGAAGGGATGGGACTTCCGCTTCCGCCTCGACAAGGGCCTCTTCGAAGCCGCCAGTCTCGCCATGGATGGCGCCGGACACCGCTTCTACACGCAGAACACCGATCACATCAGCCAGGTCGTCATCTCCAAGCGCTACCTCGACAGGAACCCGTTCCTCCCCAAATCCCTTCGAAGGTCCACGCTCAACATCTCTGAACACGACCCCCTTATGTTCCAGCGCACGCCGGCCCCCTGGTGGAGGGCGGAACGTACAAGGCAACGCAACCGGAAATCCAGGGAGAACGGGCTGCCGGAAAAGGAATTCGCAGACGGGCACTTCACGGGCGGCTCGGGCGGTACGATGTACACAGGGTCGTTGCTCCCAGAGACTTACTACGGCAGTGTCTTCACAGGAGATGTCGCCGGGAACCTCGTGCACAGGGACATCCTGAAGGACATCGACTCGCCCTACCGGCGGGCCGTGCGCGGACCGCTAGAGAAAGACCGCGAGTTCATGGCTACAACCGACTCCTGGGTGCGCCCCGCCAGCTTCACAGAAGGACCGGACGGCTCGCTGTTCATGATCGACATGTACCGCCAGCATATCGAGACGCCGCTCTCCATCCCGGCAGACCTCCAGGTGGGTATGGACTTCAACGCAGGCGACAGGCATGGACGCATCTACCGTATCGTGGCAAAGGGCTCGCCGGCTTTGCAGTTGAAGCCCCTGAAACTTCGCAGTCTTTCCACCCAGGAACTCCTGGGTATGCTCGCACATCAGAGTCAATGGTGGCGACTCACCGCCCAGCGCCTCCTGCTGGATCGACAGGACCGCTCCATCGTTGCAGCCGCCAGGACCATGTGCCTCTCGCACCCCAAGCCACATGCCCGCCTGCATGCGCTCTATGTGCTCGAGGGGCTCGATACGGTCGATGACGGCATCCTGCGCGCCCTGCTCAAGGACAAGGACCCCGACCTTCGGGAGCATGCCCTCTTGCTGGCAGAGGGCCGGAAGGGGCTCCTGCCCGACATCCTCCCGCTGGTGGACGACCCGTCGGGCCGAGTGGCCTACCAGGCTGCGCTCAGCATCGGCTCGTATGCAGGCCCCGAAGTGCGCACGGCTCTCCAGCGTATCCTCTTGCACAACATCGCGAGCCCCTGGTACCGTATGGCCGTGTTGAGTGCACCGGTTGGCTCCACGGTCGAGATGCTCGAGTTGTTCATGGCTGAAAAATCCTTCCTTGATGCGCAGAACGAGGGTAGGGACTCCTTCGTAAGGGAGATCGTCTCGGTCATCCGCGACAGGGCGGATGCAGTCGAGACCGCCAGACTCCGTAGCATCCTCTCGTCACCCGCGTGGAAGGGCCCCGCAGCGTTGAGGGATACGGCCCTGAGCATGTTGCAGAAGGGGAACTGATGTTTGACAGGGGAGAGAAGCATGAAAGAAACGATGATGCATAGAAGAGTGTGGATTGGCAAACTGATGTCTGTGACGGGTTTGCTGGCCGCTATTGCCGCGACGGGATGCGCAGGTAATGCCGGGTCCTCCAAG
This sequence comes from Chitinophagia bacterium, assembly GCA_010027295.1. Classification (GTDB taxonomy): domain Bacteria; phylum Bacteroidota; class Bacteroidia; order Chitinophagales; family Chitinophagaceae; genus Pollutibacter. Next base: position 3,105 of record RGVM01000138.1, on the reverse strand, counting down.
GTCGATAAGCCGAAGAGCGGGCAGTCGCCGGACTGTTCCGATTTGCGGAGCGTATCCGATACTGACAGGAAGGCGCGCGAAGCCCTGGGTTATGAGACCTCCGCCACCGATCCGGAACGTCGCTGTTCGGGATGCGCACTCTACGTGCCTCCCAAGGAGGGCGGTTGTGCTGGTTGCATGCTCTTCAAGGGCCCCATACTTCCGGAGGGCAGCTGCATCCAATTCCAGCCGCGTCCCTCCTGAGTACCCGGTCAAATTTCGTGTAAGCGTTACCGGTAGTCGGAGACGGACGGGATGGAGATGCGCGTCGTCACCCATTCCCTCGTCTTGTAGCCGCCATGGCTCCTCGGGTAGGTGAGTACGATCTCGCCGGTCTCGCGGTCCTCGAGCATCGAGAAGTGCGAGATGTCGAGTCTGCCCTGGCTTCTGTCGGCCTCTTGTTCCCTGTCGAGTTCCAGCAGGCTGCTTCGGTACACCCGTGCGCTGCGTGTATCCACTTCAGCCATGACGAGTGGCCAGCGCGGGAGGTTTCCTTCCGGGTTCTTTGGGGTAAGGTTGCCGAACCAAAACACCCTGCCGCTCGAGTGTCGAAAGAGGGTGGACATGGCGGAAGGTGAGAAGAAGGGTGTGCCGTCGTCGAAAGAGAACGGTTCGGGCTTCGACCAGCTGCGGCCGCCGTCGTTTGAGAGGGCATGCCATTTGTAACCCGGCATGCGTACTCCCGACTTGTCCTTCACATCGTTGCTGCCGCGCATGACCAGCAGGATGCGGCCGTCGGGCAGTTCGGCGAGGGTGGGCTCTATCATGCCTCGGCTCGAACGTTTGGGGTCGGCCTGTACGCGATCCTCCATGGTCCATTCGATGCGGTGGTCCTTTCTCCAGCGGCCGATGAGGATGATGACGTCCGTATAGGTGTAGCCTCCTCCCGGGTTGGCGAGTTTGCCGTCGGGTCCGAGGAGGGTGGCCTGGGCGGGTACGAGGATCCTGCCCTTCCGGGTAACGATGGGGATGCATCCCAGGTCGCCCAGGAATATGGAGTTCTTACCGATCTCGATGCCCGGAAGTGGCTTTATCGGGTCTTCGATCCCCTTGAGCATGATCGGGGTTTCATGTATCCAGGTCCTGCCCCCGTCGGCGGATACGCGGTAGCGCAGGTAGTAGGTGCTGAGGGCGATGGGGGGTTCGTTGATGTTGGGGTCGAGGTCGGGCACGTCGAGTGCGTTGACGATGGTGAGTAGTCGCCCCGTCTTTTCATCCATCACCGATGTCACTGGGTTTCTGCGATAGCCTTTGGGGAGTCCCGCCGTGAAGTCGGGCGTCATCGGCTGGAGGCGCCAGGTACGGCCGTTGTCGTCTGACACGCTGTCGCCCGAACGCATGCGGATGCCGGACGGATCGAGGTAGACGCCCGAGGCACCGGAGCCCGAGCCGAAGATAGTGGCATGGAGTGCGGGCATCTCCGCCGTCACGATGCGACTGTGGATGGTGGCGGGGGCTGGCGACTGCGCCGTAGCGGCTGGCATTCCCGTGGCCAGGGCCGACAGGGTGGCGAGAAAGGCCGGAAGGCATACCTTCTTCATCATTTTCATTGCATTTATGAAGGGCCCCCGCATGCCTGATCCATGCGGAGGCCTCATATTTTATTTTCCGGCCAGGTCCTTCTCACTGAAGGCGATGCGAAGCTCGCCGAACATGGTTGTGACCCATATCTCTCCGGGTGTCCTTTCGATGAAATACGGGTAGGTGACCTGCGTGCGGGGCTTGGTCACCTTGGCGATGACGACGGGGTCGCTCCAGTTGCGGCCTTCGTCGTCGGAGAAGCTGACGGAGAGTTCTTCGCGGTGGTTGCTCTGGAAGACCTCCGCCCAGTTGCGGTCGCCCCCGCGGAGCGGATAGCTGGTCTTGCCCTGCGGCATGCTCTGGTTCCAGATGAGTATGAGGCGGCCACTCTTCAGCCGCTTGAACATGGCGGGGGCGGAGCTGGCCGTCATGGGCGTGGAGCGGAAGCGGTCCCAGGTGAGTCCCTTGTCATTGGACCTCGTCTCCCACAGCGAGCCCCAGTTGGTGCGCATGTACATGAGCAGGCTGCCGTCCTTCATCTCCTCGAGGGTGGACTCGGTGACGCCCGAGTGGTGGCCGACGCCGCCGAGGTCGATGACATTGCTTCTCTTCCACGATCTGCCCTCATCGGCGCTCGTGTAGGTAAGCACGGTGTGGTGGCCGGGGTCGTGGCGCATCATCATGGAGGTGAAGACGACATGTCCGTCTTTGGTCTCGATGATGTCGCGGATGGCGCCGGTCCAGTCGCGGTGCATGAGTTGCGGCTCCTGCCAGGTGCGTCCGCCGTCGGTGCTGCGGACAACGTAGGTGGGCAGCACCGCGCCGGGCATGTCGTGGGTCTCGTTGTTCCAGGTGAAGGCCGACCTCTCCTTGTCGTTCATGAATGCCAGGATGAGGGTTCCCTTCCGCGTGCGGATGAGGGCACGTTCGATCCGTATCGAATATTTCGAAGTGTCCTTGAAGAGGGGGAAGGCGGTCCAGGTCTTGCCTTCGTCGCGACTGATGAGGCATTGCGTCGTATCGACGGTGAGGATGGAGCCGTCGGGCATGTTAACGAAGGGGCCCATGCGGAGTCCGGTCAGTTCGCGGGTCGCAGGATGTATCCAGATGGCGTTGGAAGTGAACTTGCCGGTGCGCGTGTCAATCGTGTCCTTGGGTGGCGCATTCAGGCGGGTGTGGCCGGTGGCGAGTTCCGTGGCGGGGAGCAGGAGGGGTATCGAGATCCCCGCCAGCAGGTTCAGGATGGCGATGTTTCGTTTCATGGCAATCGTTTGTGTGTGTGGCTGTTTTCGAATATCAGAAGCTTGTCATGTGCATTGGCTTGATGCTGGCCATTCGGATTATTTGGCAACGAAGTCCTTCTCGAGGAAGGACAGACGGAGTCCTCCGAACATGGTTGTGATCCAGATCTCCCCCGGATTTCTTTCGAGGAAATAGGGGTAGGAGACCTGCGTATTGGGCCTGGTGACTTTGGCAATGACGATGGGGTCGCTCCAATGACGGCCCTCGTCGTCGGAGAAGCTCACCGAGAGTTCCTCGCGGTGG
>RGVM01000137.1 GCA_010027295.1 Chitinophagia bacterium | reverse complement strand
CCGTCAGGCTGGCCGACAGCAGGCAAATCAATGCGATCCGTGTTCTCATGGCCGTTTGTTCGGTTCAAAGGTACGTCTCCCGGCCTCATGCAGGGTGGCCATCGGGTGTCGCCCACGGCCCCTGGGATGCAACTTTAACGCTCTGCAAACAACCGATCGGCCGCTTGCAAAAGAAATCATTTTCCGCATACCTTTGCCTCGCCCAAGTCTATTCCCACGACAAATCCCCCTCCAACGTGTCCACGAACATGAACCGGGTGACAGGCGCAGGCCTGCTGATCGCCCTGGGTATCATCTATGGTGACATAGGCACCTCCCCGCTCTACGTCTTCAACGCGATCATCACCGACCGGGTCATCACGGAGGAGCTGATCGTCGGGTCCCTCTCCTGCATCATCTGGACCCTGACCCTGCAGACGACCGTCAAGTACGTCGTCCTCATCCTGAGGGCCGACAACCGGGGCGAGGGGGGCATCTTCGCACTCTACGCGTTAGCCAGACGGCGAAGAAAATGGCTGGTAGCGCCGGCCATGATTGGAGGAGCCGCCCTGCTGGCCGACGGGATCATCACTCCGCCTATTTCCATTACATCGGCAGTGGAAGGCCTGCACAATATCCCTTCGCTCAAGGGCATTACAAAGGACGACATAGTGCACATCGTTCTGGGCATACTGGCAGTCTTCTTCTTCCTACAACAGTTCGGGACTGCGTCCATCGGAAAGATGTTCGGTCCGGTCATGGCCATATGGTTCGCCATGTTGGCGGTATTGGGCATTGTCCATCTATCCGACTACCCCGCCATCTTCAAAGCCTTCAATCCCGCCGAGGCCTTTCTGCTCATCCGGAATCAGCCTAACGCCCTTTGGCTCATTGGCGCCGTCTTCCTCTGTACCACGGGAGCGGAAGCCCTCTACAGCGACCTCGGGCATTGTGGACGCGACAACATACGCATCTCCTGGATATTCGTGAAAACTTCACTGCTGCTCAATTACCTCGGGCAGGGAGCATATCTGATATCCCAGTTCAGGGGGACGCTGGTGACTGATGCCGTCAGACAGAGTCTTTTCATAAACCCCTTCTACAACCTGATGCCCGATTGGTTCGTGATCATAGGTGTCATCATAGCCACCAGCGCCGCGATCATCGCCAGTCAGGCCCTCATTAGCGGTTCCTTCACGCTCATCAACGAGGCCATGCGTCTGAACCTGTGGCCCAAACTCCGAATCGTCTACCCTTCCGAAGAGAAAGGACAACTTTATATTCCCACAGTCAACGGTATCATTTTCGCCGGATGCATAGCGGTCGTGCTGTACTTCAGGGAGTCTTCCAGCATGGAGGCGGCATATGGCCTTGCCATTGTCATGACGATGATTGCGACGACCATTCTATTCGCTAACTACCTGGTGCTGCACCGTGTCAACAGGTTTATCATCTATACATACCTGTTCGTATACATCCTGCTGGAGATGGGATTCCTGCTGGCCCTGCTTTTGAAATTCGTACACGGAGGCTACATTACCCTCATGGTCGCAAGCCTCATGTGCCTTGTTATGTACGTTTGGTTCAAGGCAAGGAAGATCAAGAACAGATACCTTGAGTTCGCAAGGCTGGAAAACTACCTCCCGCTGCTTCAGGAACTCAGCAACGACCATACGGTGGACAAGTTTGCAACTCATCTCGTCTACCTTACCAGCGCGGACAATCCCAAGGAGATTGAGCATAAGGTCGTGTATTCCATCCTCAACCGGAAGCCCAAGAGAGCCGACATATACTGGTTCGTTCATGTGGAGACACTCGACGATCCCTACACCAGCGAGTACGAGGTGCAGACCATCATCCCCAACGAGGTCATCCGCGTCGAATTCCGGCTCGGCTTTCGAATACAGCCCCGCATCCACCTCATGTTCCGCAAGGTGGTCGAAGACATGGTCGCAAACAAGGAGGTCAACGTCGTCAGCCGCTACGAGAGCCTGCAGAGGAACAATATCGCCGGTGACTTCGAGTTCATCGTCATAGAGAAGTTCCTCAGCCTGGACAACGAACTGCCGTTCTGGGAGAAGATCGTCATGACCCTGTACTTCTGGATCAAGGAGGTGAGCCTCTCGGAGGAGCGCGGATTCGGACTGGAGCAGAGCAACGTGCACATCGAGAAGTACCCGCTGATTGTGCAACCCGTCACAAGCATCCGCCTGAACCGGATCATCCGCGACTACTGACGCCCCACCGACAGCAGCGAATCCATCACCGCCCGGTATTCCGAGAAGCGGCCGAGGTCGCGATGTCCCCCGCCAGGCACCGTCAGGAATCTGTCGCCCGCCTTCAATAGCGATTTCAGACGCTCCGCATTCCGGTACGGGATCACGCCGTCATCCGTCCCATGGAAGATGGTCACGGGCACGGAGATGGTCCGCAGATACGCCCAGGTATCCAGCCGGATGCGCAACATCCGCTCCCATGGGAAGATGGGCAGGCGGCTGGCGGCCAGCGAGGAGAGGCTGTAGTAGGGTGTCTCCAGGACGAGCCTTGCGGACGGCTGACGACTGGCGAGCCAGGCGGCAATGCCCGTTCCCAGCGACTTCCCGTAGATCACGATGGAGTCGGACGACACCTGCGTCCGGGCAAGCTTGTACATCTGCAACGCATAGGCGAACAGCATGTCGGACTCCATCGGGCCCGTGCTCTTCCCGTAGCCGGGATAGTCGATCATCCAGACATCGTAGCCGTTCCTGTGGAAGTCGCCCACGTGCTCCACATACCACCCGATGTTCGATCGGTTGCCGTGGAGGTAGAGCACGATGCCGCGCCGCGGGCGACCGGTCACCGGGAATTCCATCAGGTTGAGGTTGGAGTTGTCGCGGAAACGGATGTTCCGCTCGCGATAAGGAATGCCGAACTCGTAGCGGTGGTCCATGGGAACGGGAACCGGCCGGAAGAAGATCCTGTCCTGGAAATGATAGATCGCAATGCCCGCCAGGGCGTAGACCGGCAGGATCCACCTGACAGCCTTCAGGAACGTCTTTGCGTATGGACCGGTCATGATCGCCAAGATGGCAAGTTACCCTGTTTGGATGGCAATATGCGAGCCAATATGTGTTGGCCTGTAAGCCGGATACGGATACACACCCGCCTCAATATTGGAGGATGTCGCGGATGAAGTTGTGGTACTCGGGGTAGCGCGGCAGGTTGTTGTGGCCGCCGCCGTGGATGCGGATGAGCGTGGTGCGGGAGGGATTCAAGGCCTGCAGGCGGATGCTGTGGACGATGGGGATCAGGCGGTCCCTCGTGCCGTGAATGATGTACACGGGACACCGGACGCCACGTATCCACCGGTCCGAACGGAGCCGGAACCTCAACACGAAACGGAGGGGCATGATGGGCACCAGCCGCTCCACCACCTTGGAGAAATTGTAGTAGGGCGCATCCAGGATCAGATAGCGGGGCCGGTTGTCAGAGGCGAGCTTCGTGGCGAAGCCGCTGCCCATGCTCCTGCCGTAGACGATGATATGATCCTCTGGGTACTGCTCCTTCAACCTTTCATACACTAACTGCATATCACGCAGCATGGCCGACTCGCTCCGCTTGCCCGTACTCTTGCCAAAGCCGCGGTAGTCGACGAGCAGCACGTCGTAGTTGTAGCGGTAGAAGTCGCGTGCATACTTAGCCCATCCCTTGATGCTGCGCGAATTGCCGTGGAAATACAGGATGAGGCCGAGCGGCGACTCGCGGTGGAAATGAAGGCCGTTGATCCGGACACCCGGCTCCACATCGAAGAACAGCTCTCGGAAGGGTACGTCGTAGCGGAACTCGAAGTCCTGCGCCAGCTTCTCGGGCTTGAAGATGAGCCGCTCCTGCAACAGGTACAACAACAGGAGGGCTCCGGCGTATCCGGCACCCACCCACCACCAGTTCACCAGGAGCAAAGTAGACATCGCTAGCAAAAGTTCCCGTAACAAGATATTCATTTGTCCGGGAATCCGACCCTGCGACCGATCGTCTGGCCATCACCGCAAGGTACCGGGATGGTCCGAGACGGCAGGACCGCTAGGAATCCCTATTTCGCCATTTCAAATGACCCATCACTGGACCTTTCGGAAGCCCTCCCTCAACGTCGGACCCCGCATCATGAGGGTACTGTCGGGAGTGGGTGTGCATGGGAGATCGAAATCGTAGCACCCTATATCCGGTACCGGGTGGTAATACTCAAAATTCCTGCCCTTTGCTTTCAGGAATGCAGGCTTCTTATATTTCATCCGGGGCTGCATTACGAACTGGCCTGTTTCCAGAAAGGTTCCATCGAATAATGGTCGCAATGAGTTGAAGTTGATATTGGACATGTATAGGCAAAGAATCACATAGGCATGGAGCAGAGAGATTCTGCCAAACCTGCCCAGGGAGCCATAGGTCCCATGGGGGAGCCATAGCAGCGGGCTCAGGGCGGAAATGACTATGATACTGATTCCAAGCCGGTAAGAGGGCGAGCTCCAGAACCAGAACTGCATGCCGATCACACAGGTAATTAGCAAGGCCGTCAGGTGACTTCTCCGAGGTACCCACCTTGCCCACATAGCCAACAACCCGGCGATCGGGAACAGGAAACCCATGGCCATTAAGAGTTGTTGGAAGGGAGTGTTTTTCCCGTATTTCATCCATACTGGGAACCATTCCCAGATACCCTTACCAATGTATTGCTTAAACAGGCCGGTGACCGGCACCCTGGCCCAGACAGTCACGGCATTCTTTCGGGCCACCACATCCATGAAGGGGACCTTCCAATCAAACGAAAAGAGATCGACTTGCGGAAAGGGATATACCAGCCAACCGGTCATGATCACATACCGCGTCAACCATGGCACAATGATCAGAAGGGCTGCTGGGATCATCTGAAGATAGCTCCATATCCCCGGCCCTACCTTCATGATTTCGATGACGAGGAACATCACGAGGATGGGAGCCGAGGTCAGCTTGACGGTAATGCAGTAACAGGCCAGTACGAAGAGCAGATGCAAGTCCCGCATTTTTGCAACCTCGCCTTCCATGAAGAGGTCCAGTATCCTGAGGATGATGTAAATCGGAAGTATCTGCGAGAGAAAATCAGGGCTGGGGGCCGAAAGGTTGGGCATCCGAATCACAAGGATCGCCAGAGATAGGTAAAAGAACCACACCAGTGTAACGCCTTCCCTCTGATATATATCGCGTATACGCCGCATCAGATAACTCATGAAGATGGCGAATACGACGAAGTTCACGGAAAATACCTCGCCGCCGAAAACCTTCCTGAACGATGTGAGCGAAAATAACAGGAAGACATTCTGGTTGTACGCGAGGGGTCCGTCTAGGTTTGCCAGTCCCGGAACAACCGGATAGGTCTCATACCACTTGATGGTGGGTAAATGATAAAGCAGTGTGTCGAAATTCGTGGCCCGCCCGGATGCAGCTGCGAATGCAATGCCAACGACCACTAGAAGAGCGACTGTAAAGAGGGAGGGGGACTTGACCCTGCTCCATGAACCCCTCATACCTTGGGCTGACACGACTAGATATACAGCCGAGCAGGCTAATAATACCAACATCAGCCAAAAGGCCATGGGTAAGGCAAGCGAGAACCAGGCACACGCCGTATTGAGTGCTGCCAAGCCCAGGAAGAGGACGTCCGGGAGACTGGCTTGAAATTTCATGAGCTTGGAGAAAGCCTTGCCCATGGCCAGGATCATGATAAACAGTACGAAAGATGAAGTGAGAAGTGCCAACATGGGATTCCCGGTTTATGAGGCACAAAATATGCGAAAAGTAAGGACGAATGCAAGCGCCTCACAGGGCTTCCCGGTGGGCTGAACCCCAACGGAAACGAGCCGGAAAGCCACTTTGTCGCATGGACCATCGATGGATCAAATGGACTCGGAAAGACAGACACCCCCGGCGGAAATATCTAGCTTGTGTGGCACACCCGACTTAAGGGCGACGTTCTCCCTTCCGTGGCTTACCGGGAAACCATAGCATACCGGATATCCGAATGGCGCAACCACTTCCCGGACGATCTCATAGGCGATCTGCCCAAACGGTCTCTCCGTATCACGACAGTCGGTGAATCCCCCAACCACCAGGCCGGCCAACCTCTCAAGCTTGCCGCTCCTAAGTAACTGCCGCATCATTCGATCGATGTTGTACAGTTGCTCGCCCACATCCTCCATGAAAAGAATGCAACCCACGGTGTCCGGGAAAGATGGCGTTCCCACGAGATGCGCCATCAGGGCCAGGTTCCCACCGAGGAGCGGCCCCTCGGCCACACCTTGACGGTTGTAGGGATGGGACGGACACCGGTACTCCGACCACTCCCCTGTGAGCACACGGCGCAAGGACTCGACAAAGGGACCCCGCCATCCACCAGCATTGAAAGCACCTGCCATCGGGGCATGCAGCGTCGCTATACCGTAGCGCGCCTGGATGTGGAGGTGTAAGACGGTGATGTCACTGAATCCGACAATCCATTTGGGACGTCGCAGGAACCGGCTGAAGTCGATGTCATCTATGATGCGGCCCACTCCGTACCCGCCCCGTGCGCACAGGACAGCCCTCACCTCGTCGTCGTCGAGCATCTCCTGCAAGTCGGCCAGCCGCTCGGAGTCAGTACCCGAGAAGTAACCCTTCCCGGTACCGAGCGTGCGTCCCCGGCGGACGCGGAAGCCCCATTCCTCCTTAAGCACACGGATACAAGTGCGCATCCTTGCCAAAGGCATATGGCCAGCCGGGCATACGAGGCCGATAGTGTCGCCAGGTGTCAGATATCTGGGGATGATAGCCATTCAGACAGGAATGAGCGAATCGAGGCTTGCCGGTGAGTCCGACAAGGGAGGTCCGGAGAAAGGAACCGTCCACAGCGGAAGATATGGCAACTCCGGAGACCAAAGATAATTCAATGATAGGGTGGCATACCTAAGTCTCGACGCCCAATGTCGTCCCCTCGTCCGAGACTTCGAGTCGGTGGCGTCGGCC
>RGVM01000136.1 GCA_010027295.1 Chitinophagia bacterium | reverse complement strand
CTACCGCTGGAGCGACCTCGACTTCGAAGCCAATGCACGCGACGGCTTCGGTTGCGACTGGCCCATCCGGTACAACGACATCGCACCCTGGTACAGCTACGTCGAGAAATTCGTCGGCATCAGCGGCTCGCGCGAGAACCTTCCCCAACTCCCCGACGGCGAGTTCCTGCCCCCCATGGAACTCAACTGCGTCGAACAGATGGTGCGTGACAACCTGAAGTCGAAGCTGGGCCGAGCCATGATCATCGGACGCTCGGCCAACCACACCGCGAAAGTCGGCAACCGCGGACCCTGTCAGTTCCGCAACAAATGTCACCAGGGCTGCCCCTTCAGCGGCTATTTCAGCTCCAACTCGGCCACCCTCCCCGCCGCTGCCGCCACCGGCAACCTCACCCTCCGTCCGAACGCCATCACCACCGAAGTCATCTACGACAAAGAGACCCGCCGCGCCAAGGGCGTTCGCATCATCGACAGCGAAACGATGAAGACCGAAGAGTACTTCGCTAAAATCATCTTCCTCAACGCCAGCACCCTCGGCACCACCCAGATACTGCTCATGTCCACCTCCGACGCCTTCCCCAACGGCCTCGGCAACGGCTCCGGACAGATCGGCCACAACCTCATGGACCATCATTACGGCGTCGGAGCCCAAGGCGAGTATGATGGCTTCCAAGACAAATACACCTACGGTCGCCGGCCCAATGGCATCTATGTACCCCGCTTCCGCAACCTCGATGGCGGCTCCTCGGCCGGCTACCTGCGCGGCTTCGGCTACCAGGGCGGGGCGTCCCGCAGCCGCCAGGGTTTCGACGGCATCGGCCTCGAACTCAAAGAGACCGTTACCGAACCCGGCAAATGGTCCATGGGATGGGGCTCCTGGGGCGAACAACTCCCCATCTTCGACAACAAGGCAACCCTCAGCAAGGACAAGAAGGACAAATGGGGTCTCCCCATCCTCGACATCGACTGCACCTTCCGCGAGAACGAGAAGAAGATGCGCGTCGACATGAAGAACAGCGCCGCCGAAATGCTCGAAGCCGCCGGCATCAAGAATATCGAGACCTACGACAACGACCCCGCTCCGGGTTTCTGCATCCATGAGATGGGTACCGCTCGAATGGGAAAGGACCCCAAGACCTCGGTCCTCGACAAATGGAACGCCATGCACGAGGTACCCAACGTCTATATCACCGACGGGTCCTGCATGGCCTCCTCCGCCTGCCAGAACCCTTCCATCACCTACATGGCCCTCACGGCCCGGGCCGTCGACCACGCCGTCTCGGAACTCAAGAAACAAAACCTCTGACCCGCCCTTGGCGGATTGCGACACCCTCCAAGGGTGGGGGGACCCTCCAAGGGTGCGGGGGGAGTCCGCCGCCATGTGCCGGGCCGAACTTTCAGATTGCCCGATTGACTGATATAGCCTTCGCTTTCCTGAAGAGTGGTGTTGTGTATCATTTACACATAACTACCTTTGTTCCATGAACCCCGAATCGCGGAGACTATTGGACAATCTGTCCAAACCGGTGCCTTTGGAAATGTGGGGGCCCTATGTCAGCGAGCGGCAGTGGGGAACCGTTCGCGAAGATTATGGGGAATGGGGTGATGCTTGGGGATACTTCCCTTTCGATGATTCCCATTTCCGCGCCTACCGATGGGGCGAAGACGGCATCGCAGGGATATCCGACTATTTCCAGAATCTCTGTTTCGCCATCGCCCTGTGGAACGGAAAGGATGGTATCCTGAAGGAGAGGCTTTTCGGATTGGGCAACTACAAGGGGAATCATGGCGAGGATGTCAAGGAGCTGTACTACCACCTCGACAACATTCCCAGCCATTACTACATGGAATACCTCTACAAATACCCCCAGGAGGCATTCCCATACGACCTTCTCATCCATGAAAACGGACGTCGAACGAGACTGGAGCCGGAATTCGAAATCCTAGACACCGGCGTTTTTGACAAGGACGCCTACTTCGACGTCCATCTGACATACGCAAAGGCGGCATCAGACGATATCTGCATCCGCATCGACATCGTCAACCGGGGCGCGGAGAAGGCAGACATCACCGTGTTGCCTACGCTCTGGTTCTACAATCGATGGCAGTACGACGAACAGCATCCGATGCCATCCATCCGGGTCATGGAAAAGAACGCCGTCCTCGCCAGTCACCACCGGCTGGGTGACTACAGACTCTATTTCGACGAGCCCGATGACCTGCTCTTCACCGACAACGAAACCAACCGGCACAGGCTCGATGGCAGTTCCCCCAGGGAACCTTTCACCAAGGACGCCTTCCACCGTGTCATCATAGATGGTGAATCCCCCAGAAAGTACCGAAAACGCGGAGCCGGAACGAAATGCGCGCCCGTGTACCGAAGAAGCATCCCCGGCGGCGAGAAGACTTCCATACAACTGAGACTCTCCGCCAACCCCCTTGAAAATGCCCTGGATGAGTCCCATTCGGACACCATACGCATCAGAAGGATTGAAGCGGACGAATTCTATTCTCATATCGTGACCGCCCATGTTCCTGAAGAATATCGACATATCCAAAGAATGGCCTTCTCCGGCCTGTTATGGAGCAAGCAGTTCTATCATTACGATGTGGAACGCTGGGTGAAGAAGAGCGATGGCATCACACCCTGGTCGGAAAAGCGTCTCCATGGCCGCAACCACGACTGGCAACACCTTAAGAATCAGGACGTGATCTCGATGCCCGACAAATGGGAGTTCCCCTGGTACGCGGCATGGGACCTTGCCTTTCAATGCATCCCCCTGGCTCACATGGACCCCACTTTCGCAAAGAACCAGCTCCTGCTGGTCATGCGCGAATGGTACATGAAGCCCGACGGCCAGCTCCCCGCCTATGAATGGCATTTCTCCGATGTCAACCCCCCCATCCAGGCCTGGGCCGCCCTGGAAGTGTACCAGATTGAAAAAGAACGAACCGGACAGGGCGACATCATCTTCCTCAAGAAGATCTTCCAGAAACTCCTGATCAACTTCACCTGGTGGGTCAACCGGAAAGACCCCAACGGCAACAACCTATTCGAAGGCGGATTCCTCGGCCTGGACAATATCGGCATCTTCAACCGAAGCCAGCAGCTCCCCGACCAGGTATCCCTGGAACAGGCCGACGGCACCGCCTGGATGGGCATGTACGCACTCAACATGCTCGATATGGCCCTCGAAATCGCCATGCTGGACATCTCCTTCGAAGACACCGCCACCAAGTTCTTCGAACAATACGTGCTGATCGCGGAAGCCCTCAACTCCCACGGCATGTGGAACGAGGAAGATGGTTTCTACTACGACACCCTCTCCATCCGCGACTCACGACCCATACAACTGAAAGTGCAGTCGGTCGTCGGACTCACAAGCCTCTTCGCCGTCTCCGTGATCCAGAAAAAAGTCATGGAGAAACTCGCCGACTTCCGGAAACGGACCTCCTGGTTTGAACGCTACCGAATCCGAAACGGACTCTTCTGGCCCAATGAACAACATGGAGAAAAGGACGAAGTGCTCCATTCCCTCGTTCCCAGGGAACGACTCCTGCTCCTCCTCGACCGCCTGCTCAACGAAGAAGAGTTTTTGTCTGAATATGGCATTCGTGCCTTGTCCAAGCGCTATCAGGAGCATCCCTTCACCATGAACATCCATGGGAAGGACTACACCATCGCCTATGAGCCGGGCGACTCGACCAGCGATTTCTTCGGTGGCAACTCCAACTGGCGGGGTCCCGTCTGGCTACCCATGAACTATCTGATCATCCGCAGCATCCGGAAATTCGGGGAGTTCTACGGTGACAGCCTCAAAGTGGAATGCCCAAGGGGCAGCGGCCAACGGATGGACCTCAGGGAAGTGGCCGACGAGCTCAGCCGACGGATCATCCGGCTCTTCGAACGCGACGCACAGGGAAGAAGACCCGTCTTTGGCGAATACCAGGAATTTTACAATCGACCGGGGAATGAGAAACTCCTCCTCTTCCACGAATACTTCCACGGGGATGACGGAAAGGGGCTCGGCGCCTCGCACCAGACAGGCTGGACGGCACTGGTGGCCGATCTGATCCACCGCCTCGGCAGATGAGTTCGAGTCAGATTCCGAACTCGCTGAGGAATTTGATCCGCATGATTTTCAGCTGTTCCCAGTCGAGGTCCAGATCGGACAGCTCCTCCTTGGCCACATCGAGGCTGCTGGTCTCGCAGTTCCTGAAATAGTCGATGATATCCTGCTGGTCATCCTCGTCCACCATCTGGTCGATGGCATAGTTTAGGTTCAGTTTGGTACCGCTCGCGACGATGGTCTCCATCTCCTCCAGGAGCTGGTCCATACGCATATCCTTGTTCTTCGCAATCACGTCCAGCGGTATCTTCTTGTCAACCTGCTGGATGATGAAGACCTTGTTGCCGCTCTTGTTCACCACACTGCGCATCACAAAGTCCTCCGGTTTCACGATATCATTCTCCTCTACGTATCTGGAAATGAGATCCACAAACTTGTTGCCATACCGGATCGCCTTTCCCTTGCTGACACCGCTGATGCGTTCGAGTTCCTCAAGTGTTGTCGGATACTGCGTAGCCATATCCTCCAGCGAGTTCTCCAGGAAGATGACAAAGGGTGGCAGTTTTTTTTCCTTGGCTACCTGCTTGCGAAGGTCCTTGAGCATCTCGAAGAGCGTGGTATCGACCGTGGCCGGACCGCCGCCTGACTGGCCGGCCTCCTCATCATCCTCCATGGCATCTTCGAAGAGATTGCTCAAAACGATTTTGAACGAGACCGGCTTCTTGAGGAATGCCTGTCCCTTGTCCGTAATCTTGAGGAGCCCGTATTGCTCGATGTCTTTTTTCAAAAGCCCCTCGAGCAGCATCTGACGGATCAGTGATTTCCAGAAATGGTCCTTTTCGTAGTTGCCGCAGGCGAATACATCGAGCTGGTCGTGTCGATACATCATATTCTGGGAGTTCTGCACACCCGTGATGATGTTCACAACATATTCCGTGGTGAATTGCTCGTCCAGCGCGCGGATGGTCTTGAGCACTTTGACGGCATCCTCCCTGGCTTCGACCCTTTCGCGGGGGTTGAGGCAGTTGTCGCAGTTGCCGCAGTTCTGATCTCCATACTCCTCGCCGAAATAATTCATGAGCACTTTTCGACGGCAGACACCTGTCTCCGCGAAGGCAACCGTCTCGTCGATCAGTTGAGCACCCACCTCTCGCTCGCTCAGCGGCTTGTCGCGCATGAAATGCTCCAGCTTCGACACGTCCTTGTGCGAGAAGTACAGGATGCACCTGCCTTCCATCCCGTCGCGCCCACCCCTGCCCGTCTCCTGATAGTAGTTCTCCAGGCTCTTGGGGATGTTGTAGTGGATGACGAAGCGGATGTCCGGTTTGTCTATACCCATGCCGAAGGCGATGGTGGCGACAATCACTTGCATATCCTCGTTGAGGAACTGGTCTTGGCGTTCGGACCTGAGTTTTCCGTCGAGTCCGGCATGATAGGCTACCGCCCGGATACCGTTGGCACGCAGGATCTCGGACAGCTCCTCTGTGGTTTTGCGGTTGAGGGTGTATATGATGCCGCTCTTACCCCGGTTCTCCGAAATGAACTTGACGATGCTCCGGATGGTCTGGTCCTTTCTGATCTTGGGCCTTACCTCGTAGTGGAGATTGGGCCTGTTGAAGGAGGATATGAAGACTTCGGGATTGCGAAGGCCCAGATTGTCGATGATATCGCTCTGCACTTTCGGGGTAGCCGTTGCCGTGAGTGCGATCACCGGGACCTTGTCATTGATCTGATCCATCATCTCCCGGAGCCTTCGGTATTCAGGGCGGAAGTCATGGCCCCATTCGGAGATGCAATGTGCTTCGTCAACCGCGAAGAAAGAAAGGGGCAGGTCGCTGAAGAAGTCGAGGTTTTCCTGTTTTGTCAGCGTCTCCGGCGCCACATATAGCAGCTTTGTTGTCCCCGCGAGCAAGTGTTCATGGACATTCCGTATCTCCTTCTTGCTCAACGTCGAGTTCAGGAAATGGGCGACGTGGTCCTGGCTGCTGTACCCCCTGACCAGATCGACCTGGTTCTTCATCAGTGCGATAAGGGGTGACACAATGATGGCGCAGCCTTCCAGCATCATCGCGGGTAGCTGGTAGCAGAGGCTTTTGCCACCTCCGGTCGGTTTGATAACGAAGGTATCGTGTCCGGAGAGCAGACTTCGGATGATCGCTTCCTGATTCCCTTTGAACTGGTCGAATCCGAAGTATTCCTTGAGTACCTCACGCAAATCCTGCGTGCCGCCCTCTTCGGGATGGGACTGCTTCGGACGAACCCGGCTGGTGGATGTTGTCTTTTTCACCGGAGCCTTCGGAATGGCTGCCGATTTCCTGACCGTGGCCATGCTGATTAGATAACTCTTTGATAATGAGGAGCTTGGAACTGATCGGTTCGAAGCCGATTTTCAGATGGCCTGCGGCGGATGAATGCTGCTTTGAAAGCGAATATACCGATAATTCATGGGCCAATGTCTAAGATGTAAGGATCGGGTTACCATATAATTACAACAGACAGCCGGGAATGTTTCCAAATCGCAGCTTTCCGCCGTTTCGGATCGACCTGCCGGCATATTCGAGAAGGGGGAGAGGCGTAAAAAACGTTTCGTATGGTGCTTTCCTTCATATTACTCTACTTTTGCGGTCTCATGGGGGGGAATCCTGTCATCGATACCGCTAGACGGACGCTGCGTCTGGAGGCAGAAGCCTTGCTGGGACTGATGGATGGGCTGGATGCCGATTTCGAACGGCTGGTCCATCGGTTGGCGGATGCCAGCGGCCGACTCGTGGTGAGCGGTATTGGCAAGAGTGCCATCATAGGTCAAAAGATCGTGGCCACCCTGAACAGTACGGGCACCCCCTCCCTGTTCATGCATGCCGCCGACGCCATCCATGGCGACCTGGGGATGATCCGGCAGGATGACATGGTGATGATCATAT
>RGVM01000135.1 GCA_010027295.1 Chitinophagia bacterium | reverse complement strand
GGGCCTGAACCCCGCCACGCAGAAGTCCATCACCATCAAGGCCAAGAACGTTGCCCGTTTCAAGGCTGGCAAGGAGCTCTCCACCAAGCTCAACAAGCGCGGCAAGTAAGTCGCACTAACGGCATTTCATAAGAGAGGCGGACCGCAGCATGTGGTCCGCTTTTTCTTTACCTTCGCGACTCACAAAAAAAATCCATTCTCATGGGCAGAGGAGATAAGAAGTCGAAAAAAGGAAAGATTTTCAAGGGTTCCTTCGGCAAGTCGAGGCCAGCCAGGCCGCGCAAGGCCAAGGCCGAAGCAAAAGCTGCACCTGCCCAGGCCTGAGGCCGGGCATTTGCGCCTGTCAACCTGTGCTGCCTCAGGGTGCAAGTCGGCAGCGGCTCCATTCGCCTTCCTCAGTGAGCCTGTAGCGTATCCGGTCATGGAGTCGGTTGGGCCTGCCTTGCCAAAACTCCATGCAGTTGGGATTCAGCCGGTATCCACCCCAGTAATCGGGCCTATGGACGACGCCCCCAAGTCGTTCTTCCATGTGTCGGAATGACTCTTTCAGTGTATCCCTTGATTCAATCACCTGGCTCTGCGGAGAGGCCCAGGCGCCGATACGGCTTCCCTCCGGCCGGGAAGCGTAATAGGCATCGCTTTCTTCGGGGCTGACTTTGGAACAGATACCCTCAATGCGTATCTGCCTTTCCAATTCTTTCCAGAAGAACAGCAGGGATGCATGGGGGTTGGTCTCCAGTTCCAAGCCCTTCCGACTCCTGTAGTTGGTATAGAACACGAAACCCCTGTCGTCACAGCCTTTCAGCAGGACGATTCGGGAGGAGGGTTTACCCTGCTCGGAAACCGTGGAGAGGGTCATGGCATTGACCTCGTCGATGCCCGACTGCAGGGCTTCATCCCACCACCTGTCGAATTGCCTGAGCGGATGCGGATCGGTGTCGGACTCGGAGAG
Organism: Chitinophagia bacterium; assembly: GCA_010027295.1. Taxonomy (GTDB): domain Bacteria; phylum Bacteroidota; class Bacteroidia; order Chitinophagales; family Chitinophagaceae; genus Pollutibacter. The sequence goes on along the minus strand of RGVM01000135.1, from coordinate 6,039 downwards.
CGACTGCATCGTGTATTCCTTGCGGATGGATGCGATGGACATGTGTGGGTGTTGACTTGTCCTCAGTTGTCTGGCCAAGGCTAGCGAAAAGAGTTCACTTGACGATGGTACCTATCTTTTCGCCCATGACAATGCGGCCGAGGTTTCCCTGTTGGTTGATGTCGAATACGATGATGGGCAGGTTGTTCTCCATACAGAGGGTGAAAGCCGTCATGTCCATGATCTTCAGGTTCTTCTCAATGCATTCGCGGTAGCCGATCGTATCGTAGCGGACGGCGGAGGGGTCCTTCTCCGGATCTGCGGAATAGACGCCGTTAACGCGAGTGCCCTTGATGATGATGTCTGCTCCGATCTCGATGGCGCGAAGTGAACCGGCCGTATCGGTCGTGAAGTAGGGGTTGCCGGTGCCGGCGCCAAAGATGACGACCCTGCGCTTCTCGAGGTGTCGGATGGCCCTGCGGCGGATATAGGGCTCGGCAACGCCTTCCATCTTGAGCGCGCTCATGAGCCTCGTGTAGACACCCAGTTTCTCAAGCATGGCCTGCATGGCCATCCCGTTAATGACGGTCGCGAGCATGCCCATATAGTCGCCGTGGGCGCGTTCGATGCCTGTCTCCGCCTCGTTCATCCCACGGTAGATATTGCCGCCGCCGATGACTATGGCCACTTCCACACCCATCTCGACGATGGATCGTACTTCCTGGGCATATTGGGCGATGGTGGCGGGATCGAGGCCGAAACTACCCCCTCCCATGAGGGACTCGCCTGAGAGTTTGAGGAGTACGCGCTTGTAAACGGGTTGCATGGGTCGAATGTATTGAGAATTCCCGAGCCGGGGTCACAAGAACAAGCCGCGGGGCTTTCGGCGCCGCGGCTTGCAGGTAAATGAGTCTTTGGTTGGCTCAGCCCAGGGCGATGCGGCGGAACTCCTGTACCCGGAGGTCCTTGTTCACAGCCTTGAGGTGATCGCCTACCGTCACGCCGCCGTCCTTAACGAAGGCCTGTGCCAGCAGGGTGCTCTCCTTGAAGAAGGCGTTCAGCTTGCCATCGGCGATCTTGCCGATCATCTCTTCTGGTTTGCCCGCCATTTTGGGATCGTTGCGGATCTGGTCGATGATGATGGCCTTCTCCCGCTCGACCACCTCTGCCGGCACGCTGGAGGCGTCCACGGCCACGGGGTTCATGGCGGCGATCTGCATGGCCACGTCCTTGCCTGCCTCCGCCTCGGGGAGGTTGAGGCCCACGAGTACACCCATGCGGTTGGCACCGTGCACGTAGGAGGCAACGTAGTCGGCATCGATGCGCTCGAACTTGGTGATGCCTATCTTCTCACCGATACTGGCGAGTTTGTCGTTCACGAGGTCGGATACCTTGGCGCCGTTCACTTCCACCGCGTTCAGTGCCTCGGCACTTGTCACGTTATGTGCGATGGCCGCTTCCATGATGCTCTGTGCGAAGGCGACGAAGTCGGCGTTCTTGCTGACGAAATCGGTCTCGCAACTGATGCAGAGGGCGATGCCGAACTTGTTTCCGGAGCCGGTACGGGCGAGGATAACGCCTTCCCTGGCATCACGATCGCCGCGCAGGGCGGCTACTTTCTGGCCCTTCTTACGTAACCAGTCGACGGCGGCATCGATGTCGCCGTTGGTCTCGGTCAGTGCCTTGCGGCAATCCATCATGCCGGCACCCGTCATCTGACGGAGCTTGTTGATATCGGCAGCGGTAATGGTGGCTGTTGACATGTGTTTCTCCGGCCCCCCATCCCTTACGGTGGGGACGCTTCGTTTTCGTTAGGTTTAAGGTTTGCTGTCCATGCTGCAACTGGGCGGGTGCCTCAGCGCTTGGTGGCGGGCCTGCGTCCACCACCGCCCGGGCTGGCGACCCTACGCTTGGGGGCAGCCTTGGCTCCGGCACCACCTCCGCGGCGGGCGGCACGCTCCTCGTCATCCTCGACGGCGAACTTGAGCGACTTGTCGGCGTTATCATCCTCCTCCTCGGACTCTTCCGAACGTTCGGCCTGACGCTCCGCCAGTCCTTCTGCGATGGCCGCCGTCACGTAATTGGCGATGATGGCGATCGATTTGGTGGCATCGTCGTTGGCGGGCACCGGGTAGTCGACCTTGTTAGGGTCGCAGTTGGTGTCAACCATGCCGAAGGTGGTGATTCCCAAACGCTTGGCCTCGGAGAGGGCGATATGCTCGTGGCCGATGTCGACAATGAAGAGTGCGGTCGGCACTCTGCCCAGCTGGGCGATGCCGCCGAGGACCTTGTCCATCTTCTCGCGGTCGCGGGAGAGCTGCAGGCGCTCCTTCTTGGTGATGCTGTCGAAGCTGCCGTCGGTGAGCATCTTCTCGATGCTCTGCATCTTCTTGACACTCTTGCGGACGGTGTTGAAGTTCGTCAGCATACCGCCCAGCCAGCGCTCCGTCACATAGGGCATGCCCACTCGCCTGGCGCATTCCGTGACGATCTCTTTGGCCTGCTTCTTGGTGCCTACGAACATGATCTTGCGACCGCTCTTGGCGATACCCTTCAGGGCCTGGGCGGTCTCCTGCAGACAGTCGACCGTCTTGTTCAGATCGATGATGTGGATGCCCTTCTTCTCGGCGTAGATATACGGCAGCATCTTCGGGTTCCACTTCTTCCGCAGGTGGCCGAAGTGCACGCCCGCCTCGAGTAACTGCTGCTGCAATGAGGTATTGCTTTCCATCTTGGTGATTGTGTGGTAATTCGGGATGGGGTTGCCTTTAGCGCTTGCTGAACTGGTAGCTGCGACGCGCCTTCTTCTTGCCGAACTTCTTGCGCTCGACGCCTCTCGGGTCGCGGCGCAGGAGTCCTGCCGCCTTGAGCGCGGGTCTCCATTCGGGGTTCATCTCGACCAACACCCGGGCGATGCCCAGCTTGGCCGCCTCGGCCTGGCCCTTTTTGCCGCCGCCGCTCGCATTGACACGGACGTCGAACTTGCCCGTACCCTCGACCACAGTCAGGGGCATCTCCACCTGCTGCTGCAGATAGACCTGCGGGAAATAGGCCTTGTAGTCCATATCGTTCACGGTGATGCCGCCCTCTCCCCGGACCATGAATACCCGGGTCACGGCTTCCTTGCGACGTCCGACCGCGTTCTTTTGCTTTTCCATTTGCTCCTGTTTTGGATACTATTGTCAGAATGTGAAGGCCTCGGGTTTCTGCGCCCCGTGGGGATGCTCGGCACCCGCATACACGAAGAGCTTGCGGAACATGCGGCGTCCCAGGCGATTCTTCGGAAGCATCCCCCTCACGGCATGCTCCACGATACGTTCCGGATGGCGTTTCATCACGTCCTTGGCGATGGCTGTCTTCTGGCCTCCGGGATAGCCCGAGACCGTCTGGTAGCCCTTCTCCTCCATCTTGTTGCCCGTGAACACCATCTTGTCGGCATTGACGACGATTACGTAATCGCCGCAGTCGACATGCGGGGTGAAGTAGGGCTTGTTCTTGCCGCGAAGCACATGCGCGATGCGGCTGCTGATGCGACCCACCGTCAGGTTGGTGCCGTCCACCACATACCACTTCCGCTCGACGGTGTCGGCGTTGGCATGCCGGGTGGTGAAATGTAACTTGCTCATGTTTCGACTTTCTTTTAGGTATCCCTCCCGTTCCGGTGACCTCCGACTTCTGCCTGTCCGACGGAAGCCCGAACCACTTGTCCGGCAAGGGAGCGCAAAGGTAGGCCCGATACCCCTTTCCCACCAACAAAAAAGGCATCTTTTTTCAAGACACCCTTGTAAGATGTTGATTCTCAATAAAAATTTTGACCGAGATTTTCAGTCGCCTCGCCGGCGGCGGCACCTCGGGCCCTCCGCAAACCTTTGTACGGCCCGATGGTTAAATGAATTCGACATGCGAAGATTCCTCCCCGCCTTACTGCTCCTGGCTTCCTGTTCCGGCAACGACACCCTCTTCCGGAACGTCGATCCCTCCCGGTCAGGTATCGACTTCGTGAACCGCATCGAGGAAAACCCCGAGCTCAACATCCTCAACTACGAATACCTCTACAACGGAGGCGGCGTGGGCATCGCCGACTTCAACGGCGACAGCCTCCCCGACATCTACTTCTCCGGCAACCGCGTCCCGGGCAGGCTCTACCTCAACCGGGGCGACCTGCACTTCGAAGACGCCACCGCAGCCTCCGGCACGGACGGCAAGGGGAGATGGGTGAAAGGCGTCAGCATCGTCGATATCAACAACGATGGGCTGTTGGACATCTACCTCTGCGCCGCCGTACTACCCGACTCCAACGCAAGGCGCAACATCCTATATGTCAACCTCGGGGCCGACAGGCCCGGCGGCACGCCCCGCTTCCGCGACATGGCCGCCGAATACGGACTCGACGACGCCTCCAATACCCACATGGCCGCCTTCTTCGACTACGACAAGGACGGCGACCTCGACGTGTACCTGCTGGTCAACGACCTCGACGGCACCTACCCCAACGAGTTCCGACCCATCCGAGCCGACGGCAGCTGGCCGACGACCGACAAGCTCCTCGAGAACCGCTTCGACACCGCCCTCGGCCACCCCTCCTTCACCGATGTCTCGCGCCGGGCCGGCATACTGATAGAAGGCCACGGCCTGGGCGTCCACGTGGCGGACATCAACAACGACGGATGGCCGGACGTCTACGTCAGCAACGACTACCTCTCCAACAACATCCTCTACGTCAACAACCACGACGGCACCTTCACCGACCAGTGCGCCCGGTACTTCCGACACACCAGCCGCAACGCAATGGGCAATGACATCGCCGACATCAACAACGACGGACTGCCCGACATCGTCGAGACCGACATGATGCCGGCCGATAACTACCGCCAGAAGATGATGTTCAGCGACATCTCCTACCAGACCTTCCAGAACTCCGACCGCTACGGGTATATCCACCAGTACCCCCGGAACACCCTCCAGGTCAACCGCGGTCTTCCTCCCGTGGAGAGCGACAGCGCACGCATACCCGTCTTCAGCGAAATCGCCTACCTGGCAGGCGTGGCACAGACCGACTGGAGCTGGGCACCCCTCCTCGTAGACGCCGACAACGACGGGCTCCGCGACTTGCTCGTCACCAACGGACTGCCCAGGGACATGTCCGACCTCGACTTCATGGCTTATCGAAAATCGGCCGTTGCCCGGACACCCCTCGACGAGATGCTGGCCCAGCTGCCCACCGTCAAGGTCGACAACTACATTTTCCGCAACAACGGCGACCTCAGCTTCCGAGACATGACCCGCGAATGGGGATGGGAAGGGCCCACCTACTCGGCCGGCATGGCCACGGCCGACCTCGACCTCGACGGCGACCTCGATGTCGTCATCAACAACACCAATATGCCGGCCTCCCTCCTGGAGAACCGCGCCTCCCAGGCGAAGACACCCCCGACACAGGCCCGCTTTCGGCTGCAGGGCGACAGCCTCAACCGCAACGGCATCGGCGCCACTATCACCATTTACCATGGCGGCATCCTGCAGCGGGAGGCGTACACTCCATACCGCGGATACCTCTCCAGCTTAGAGCCCGTCGTGCACTTTGGTACCGGCGCAGCCACATCGCTCGACTCAGTCGTCGTCGACTGGCCCGACGGACGCCGGCAGGTACTCCATCAACACCCCACGGGCAGACTCACCACCCTTGACATACAGGATGCGACGCAACCCGTCGTTGCGTCGCATCCGCCACCGACGGCACCCCTCCTCTCCGAGGTCGGCCGCCGGATCGGCCTCGATATCGGATTCCGCGAACTCGACTTCATAGACTTCAACATCCAGCGCCTCCTCCCCAGGAAGTTCACCCGCTTCGGACCCTCGCTGGCCGTCGGTGACATCAACGGCGACGGACTCGAAGACATCGTCACCGGCGGATGCTCGCCCTTCTCCGCGACCCTCCACCGCCAGGGTCCCGACGGGCGATTCACCCACTCAAGCCTTCGCGACGACCGTAAGGATCCGCAGGCACAGGACGATGCCGGCATCTGCCTCTTCGATGCCGACGGCGACGGCGACCTCGAC
>RGVM01000134.1 GCA_010027295.1 Chitinophagia bacterium | reverse complement strand
GGCGAGGAGGGCCACGATGAGCTGGTCGACGATGGCCGACTGGCCGACGACGACTTTTGCGATGCTTTCGCGAATGCGGTCGACCGCCTGGCTGAGACCGGAGAGGTCGGTGCGGGCGCCGAAGATGTCCTGAGGGGAGTTCTCTGTCATGGCGATATTCTTTGTTGGAAGGTATCGATGGTGCGGCTGAGGTGCATCAGTTCGGGTTCGACGAGGGAAGTGGCCGACCGGACCGCCTCTATGAGCCTGACGAGGTCGCGTACCTCCTGCTGCGTGGCGCCGGAATGGGCCGCGAGGCGCTGCACGAAGGACTCGTCCAGCATCCCAGTGGGGATGCCGAATCGGCTCCGGACCTGGTCGAGGAGAAAGCCGATCTTCTTGAGGGCGATGTCGCGGTGGTCGGCCCTGTCAATGTAGAGACGGGTGACGGTGTCGACGAATTCCATCGTTGTGTTGCTGGGTTTCACGACCACGGGTATCAGACGCTGGCGGCGTTTGCTTCGGAACAGGAGGAAAAGCGCAACGGCCGTGAGTGCGGCCTGATAGGCATGCCGAAGCGGGTCGCGGGAGAGGATGACACGGAGGGGCGTGGTGGGGCCGCCGAGACCGATGGAATGGTAATCGTCCCAGAACAAGGCAACCGGGCTCTCCGGAAGGTATGAAAGTGCCCGGCCGGCATAGTGATAGCCATCCCCTCGGAGGAGGGCGATGTTCGAGAAGGCAAGCGGGGCAGTGTGCAGGAGTATGTGACCTTTCCCGACCGGGATGCTGATGAAGTTGGCCAGTCCCTTATCGGTCATCCCCAGCACGGTGGTTCGGGCTGTGTCGAACCTGTCGAAATGCGTATCCACAGAGCCGCGGAGCATGGGATAGAGGCGTTGGGGTCCGAATGCCGGGTTGACGAGTCGGAGGGAGACGGAGTCCGTCGGACCGATGGATACATGGGTGTCGGTATCGAAGCCCAGGGTGTCGGCAAGCGTTGGGCTGAAGGTTTCGGCAGCAAGGAAAAGGGTGTTGCCCCTTGTGACATAGCGGAGCATCTCAGTCTCATCGGCTTTACCCGTGCGAAGTTCACGGGCGATGACGATGAAGGCCTCCCCGAAAGATTCGTGTCCTCGGAGGTGGTCGTAGAAGGTCGTCCTGACGGTAGTCGGACTCGTATCGAAGAGATCGCGCAGTCGGTGGAAGAGCACCCAGGTGCCGAAGGGTATCTTGTCGAAGCGACTGAGTGTGGGCGACCAGTCGACACGGGGCGGGCGACGGTATTGGACATACACATACCCCGCCAGGATCAGCGACAGGACGATGACATATACCCATATCCATCTCATGCGCCGACACTTTGACGGAAGCCCATGAATCTGCGGCTGATGCCATCGTATTCTGATACGGTGACGGGCATCTCCCCGTACCAGGCGAACTCGTAGATGCTTGTGACCTCCTGGAACGGTCCTGCCAGGCTCGTGCCGCGCAACTCACCGGCATAGTCACGGTTGGTCTTCTCCCGCGACCATCGGATCCTGCCGGCCTCAGAGAGGCGCCGCAGCGTGAAGAGGTACTCCAGCCGGATGGCATCGCGATAGCGGCCCGCGGCGACAGCGGCGGTGATTTCGGCGTCGAAGTCGACGGCATGTACATCCTCCGGGTGGACGTCATAGGACAACCCCGCCTGCCGGTCCCTTCGCCAGGGAAGTGCCTTCTCCATCCCCAGGAAATGAAGCACCGCGAAGAGGATAAGCGCGATGGGTATGACCCATTGGAGGATACGGACACCCATGCCGACGCCCGGTCGGTTCAGGAGGCGGTCGACCCATGCCAGGATACGGCCGATGAGCCTTCCCAACAGGCCGGAATCTTCCGGCGGCTGATGGTCATAGCGGAAGTCCCTTTCATTGCGAAGGGCCGTCAGGACGGAGTCGTCGAAACGGCGCTCCGTGACTTTCGACCTGTCCATCCGTGGCCTGGAAACCGTCTGCGCCCAAACGGGCTCACAGCAGAGGATAGACATCAGCAGCAGCCAGCGGGCGACCATGGCATCAGTATTGCTCCTCAGGGAGGGATGATGCGGGGCCTCGTCCGCCGCTGCCCAGGCTGTCCAGGCGGGCATCGAGTCCGCGGGCGTCCTTCTCTTCCACCAGACTGAAGTAATGGATGCCCATGCAGACATGCAACACCAGGTAGAACACCTGTTGCACGATGAAAGATATCCCTGAGACGAGGATCTGGTTCCTGTCGAATATCTTACCCAGATCCTTCTCCGGGTCGAGGATGTTGATGGCAGCCTGCCCGGTGACCAGATTGACGGCAATGCCTATCACCGAGGATATGAAGTAACATATGAGGCCGATGATCATGACAACGCCGAGGGTGTACCACCATCGGCCGGTCACGAGTCGGATGGCGCGTGTAAAAGCGGAGGGGAATGGACGGTCCTCGATGGTCACGACAGGCGTGAGGATGGTGAAGCAGACGACAAGCCAAATCATAGCAGGGACATAAAGAAGAATACCAACGACGGGCAGGAGCACGATGATCAGGCCAAGGCCCAGGGCGAGGACCATTAGAAGGATGTATGCCAGGTTGAGCAGCGTCTTGGGCAGTAGTAGCCGGGTACAGTCACGTATAGTGGGCCGTTCCCCGGGCGATTCCTCCACGCGGCGCATGTACAGGTAGACGAGTGTTGGATAGAGGGTGGAACCGATCAGGTAGTTCAGAGCGCTCAGCAGCAGCAGAGGCGACAGTTTGATGAGTTTAGGCAGGATACCGTCGAAGCCATCCGAGAACGACTGGAAGAGGGAGGGTAAGGCATCGGCCCCCAGGAGGGTGGCCAGAAGCAGGAAGGGCACTACGAACAGTACATAAAGGGAGGCCAGTGGCCGCCAATGCAAGCGAAGGAAGGCGAAGGTGTCGGCGATGGTGGCGCCGAAGTCTCGCACTTTTCGCAAGACTGGCTCTTTTTCATGGGTCATATATTTTCTTTTTCGGGGATGGACAGGGCAGAGGCCTGTGGGGCGCTACCCATATTGGGCCGCGAGACCCTTACCGGCAGCAGTATGAAGTACCAGAAGATGAAGGCCAGGGATCCGCAGAGGATGGACAGGCTCATCCACAAGGGCATTCCTGTATGTCGGGTGACATAGCCCTCGAAGAAGGCTGCCACCATGAGCACGGGCATGAGTCCCAGGAGGATGGACAGTCCGTCACGCGTACCCTGCATGAGGGAGGTGAGGCGGGCGTGCGTACCGGGGAAGAGCATCGACTTGCCGAGCACGAGTCCAGCGGCTCCCGTGATGATGATGGCAGAGATCTCCAGGGTGCCGTGGATGAAGACGACGAGCACCGAGGCGCCGCCAAGGTCGTGGCTGAAGAACATGTATTCGAATGCGCCCAGCATGAGTCCGTTGTAGAAGAGTCCGTAAACGGTGCCGACGCTGGCGAGGAGGCCGAGTACGAAGACCCGCAGCGACACCATGATGTTGTTGAAGGCGATACGCAGGAACATGGGCAGGGGATCCATATCCTTGTAGACGCGGAAGGGGTCGCCTTCCTCGATATTCCGCCTGGTCATATCGACATACTCATCGCCCAGTATGAGGCGTACGAAGTCTTCGTCGTAACGGGCTGACACGGCGCCCACGGCCGTGAAGCAGGCGAACAGCAGGAAGGAGTAGAGCAGCTGCCGGCGGTGGCGGGCCATGACGGCTGGCAGGTCCATGGAAAAGAAGCGGGCGAACCGGCTGCCCTTCTCGCGGCGGTTGCGGTAGATGTCGAGGTGAAGGCGGGTGGTGAGGCCGTTGAGATAGTCGACGGCCTTGCTACCCGGATAGAAGGTTCGGGCGTAGGCGAGGTCGTCGGTGAGACGTATGAAGCGGTCGGCCTGCTCGTCGGGGTGTGAGGCCGGTCGTTGTTCGTAGGAGGCCCATCTGTCTCGGTTCCTCCGCAGGAACTGCGCTTCCCTCATGTCACGAATATACGGCAAAGAGATGCTTGCCGCAGGATTCACTGGATACCTATCGAAGCTGAAACGGGTTACCTTGCATCGTGGCCGGCATACGTATACAGACGACCCAGAACATCGAGCTCGAGTACGAACTGGCGGGCGTGGGCGACAGGCTCGTCGCCTACCTTGTCGACTTGCTTCTCTACGGCGCCTACCTGCTGCTGGTGATCCTGCTGGAGAATGAGACGAACTTCCTCGACAGGATGGGGGGCTGGGCAATCCTCCTATACTCGATGCCCATCCTCACATACCAGCTCCTCTGCGAAGTGCTGATGAATGGTCAGAGCCTGGGGAAGAGGGTCAGGCGAATTCGCGTTGTAAGTCTCGACGGGCGGCAACCTACCCTGGGACAATACCTGATCCGCTGGATTTTCCGGATCCTGGACGACATGATCGGCAGTGGCGTCGTGGCCGTCATCTGCATCGCGACGACGGAGCGAGCCCAGCGCATCGGTGACCTGTTGGCCGGCACCACCGTGGTGCGGTCGGAGCCGTTGTCCAAATTCCACGAGACGATCCACGCCCATACAGAGGTCGGCTACGTGCCGGTCTACGAAAATGCCATGCTCATGAGCGACCACGATATCTCGCTGCTCAAAGAGGTGTTGAACCTGGTGTCCAGGGAGCCCGGGCGACATGAGGCAATTCTACGCAAGGCGGTTGAGAAGACGAGAAAAATTATCAGTGCCGAGCCACCCCAGGACCCCATAGTCTTTTTGCAGACAGTCCTGAAAGACTACAGCCACCTGACCGGAGGGGAAGAGGCATGAGGCTTTCTGTCAGCGTGCTCGTCGGGATGTCTGTCAGTAGGCGATGGCGAAGAGCACACGCTCGCGACTGGGCTTCCCGCTGAAAATACAGGCACCATCCTCGGCCGGGTTGTCGAGCGGGATGCATCGGATGGTGGCCTTGGTCTCCTCCTTGATGCGTTCCTCGGTCTCGCCGGTACCGTCCCAGTGGGCCGATACAAACCCGCCCTTCTCCTCGAGCACCTTCTTGAACTCGTCCCAGGTGTCCACGCGGGTGATGTGCGCGTCGCGGTAGGCACGCGCGCGATGCAGCAGGTTGGCCTGTATTTCGTCGAGGAGGTTGCGCACATGACTTGCGAGTCCGTCGAGGGATACGGAGGCCTTCTCGCCGGTGTCGCGACGGGCTACTTCGGCCACGCTGTTCTGAAGGTCGCGCGCGCCGAGTGCGATGCGTACGGGAACGCCCTTGAGTTCGTGCTCGGCGAACTTCCAGCCGGGGCGGGCGTTGTCGGAATCGTCGTATTTCACGGATATCCCCATCGCGCGCAGTTCGGACATGAGGGCGTGCACTTTCGCGTCGATGAGTGCCTTCTGCTCATCCCCCTTGTGGATGGGTACGATGACCACCTGGAGGGGAGCGATGCGCGGGGGCATGACGAGGCCGTTGTCGTCGCCGTGCGCCATCACCAGCGCGCCGATGAGGCGGGTCGATGTGCCCCAGGAAGTTGCCCATACGTGCTCGAGACGGTTCTCGCGGTTGAGGAACTTCACGTCGAAGGCCTTGGAGAAGTTCTGACCGAGGAAGTGCGAGGTACCTGCCTGCAGGGCCTTGCCATCCTGCATGAGGGCCTCTATGCAGTAGGTGTCAACGGCTCCGGCGAAGCGTTCGTTGGCCGTCTTGACCCCCTTGATGACGGGGAGGGCCATCTCGTTCTCGACGAAGTCGGCATAGACGTCGAGCATACGGCGCGTCTCCTCGACGGCCTCTTCGGCGGTGGCGTGGGCGGTATGGCCTTCCTGCCAGAGGAACTCGGTGGTGCGGAGGAAGAGGCGTGTGCGCATCTCCCAGCGGACGACGTTTGCCCACTGGTTGATGAGCAGTGGCAGATCGCGGTACGACCGTATCCAGTCGCGGTACGCATTCCAGATGACCGTCTCGCTGGTGGGTCGGATGATGAGTTCCTCCTCCAGCTTCGACTCTGGATCGACGATGAGGGCGCCCTTACGGCCGGGATCCGCCTTGAGGCGGTAATGGGTGACGACGGCGCACTCCTTGGCGAAGCCTTCTGCATGGCCCTCCTCCTTCTCGAGGAAGGTGCGGGGCACGAAGAGCGGGAAATAGGCGTTTACATGACCCGTGTCCTTGAACATGCGGTCCATCCGGTCGCGCATGTTCTCCCAGAGTGCGAAGCCGTAGGGCTTGATGACCATGCACCCCCTGACGGCCGAATAGTCGGCCAGCCCACCCTTCAGGACGAGGTCGTTGTACCACTGTGAATAATCGGTCGTTCTGGGCGTTATCTCCTTGCTCATCGGAATTAGGAAGATTTTAACGTTGCCCGATACCACCGGGGATGTCTTCCGGTTGTCTTATTCAAAAGAAAGGCAACACTCAACTTTACCATCGAGGAATCGCAAAAGTAGTAACTTAGTGCACAATACCGTCAAACCCATTGCCATGAGAACCCCGATACTAGCCTCGGCATTCGCCTTCGCCGTGCTGACTTCCTGCTCCAGCATGTACAAGTCGGGCAGCACGCCCGACGACCTGTACTACTCTCCCGGACAGGAGCGGGCAGGCACTGCATCGGAAGACCGGTACCGTTCCTACGGTAACAACGATGACGGATACGTGGACCTTAGCGACCGCTACCTTCGTATGAAGTCCTCCGGCGGGCGCCGCTGGTCGGCCTTCGACGACGACTTCTCCTACTGGAACAATCCCTACTGGAACAACCCATATCTCTTCAACCGCTGGTCGCGTCCGGGATTCTCCTGGAACATGGGTATGGGGTCGATGTGGGGAGATCCATTCATGATGATGGGTCCCGGCATGTCCTGGATGAATCCCGGCATGGCTTGGATGGGCCCGGGCATGTCCTACAATCCTTTCTGGGGAGTCATGGGCCGTCCCGGGCTGGGATGGGGATCGATGTGGGGCAACCCCTTCGGTTCCTACTATTACGGCACACCCGTGGTGGTCATCAACAGTCCCAAGGTGGTCAGCACCAACCCCCGTGCA
>RGVM01000133.1 GCA_010027295.1 Chitinophagia bacterium | reverse complement strand
TCGAGTTCCTCAACGAACTCGTCGACGACTCCGACCCCGACACCGACCTCGACCAGTTCCAGCACCTGCTGCAGACCTCCGAGGCCATCCGCCGGGACGGCCACCCCGACTGGATGGTCCTCACCGGACTCATGCACGACATGGGCAAGGTCCTCTGCCTCTTCGGCGAACCCCAGTGGGCCGTCGTCGGCGACACCTTCCCCGTCGGCTGCGCCTACTCCGACAAGATCGTATATCCTGAGTTCTTCAAGAACAACCCGGACTACGACAATCCCGCCTACAACACCCGGCTGGGTGTGTACGAGGAGGGTTGCGGACTGCGGAACGTGCACATGTCCTGGGGCCACGACGAGTACGTCTACCAGATGATGAAGGACTACATTCCCGAGCCCGGCCTCTACATGCTCCGCTACCACTCCTTCTACGCCTGGCACCGCGAGGGCGAGTATTCCCATCTCCTCGACGGCCACGACCGCGAAATGCTCAAGTGGGTCAACCTCTTCAACCCCTACGACCTCTACTCCAAGAATCCCACGCCGCCCGTCTGGGATGAGATCAAGCCCTACTACCAGGACCTGATCGCCAAGTACCTGCCGGCGACGCTGAAGTTCTGAGGCGCCGTCTTCAAAAATCCTTCACAGGCTCCCTGTACTTCGCCGTCCAGCGTTACAGGGAGCTTTTCATATCAAACCTCCCCGGTCCGAAAAAAGGAAAGCACATGCAGCGCCGCCAACTCCTCCGCCAGACGGCCCTCGCCGTCTCCGCCTTCTCCCTCTCGCGCGAGCTCTTCGCCATGACGCCCGCCGAACGCCGATGGGTCGAGGGCCGCGGCATCCCGCCGGCCGACCTGATCAAGCTGTCCTCCAACGAGAACCCCCATGGTCCGTCCCCACTGGCACGCAAGGCCATGGCCGACGCCGTCAACATCTCGAACCGGTACCAGTGGGATATGAACGGCGTCCTGCGGGAACGCATCGGAGCCCTCTCAGGGCATAGCAAGGACAATGTGATCCTGGGTGCCGGCTCCTCCGAACTCCTCGGACTGGCCTGCACCTGGGCCGCCCTCCGCAAAGGCAATGTGGTGGCGTCCGAGCCCACCTTCAAACTGTGGATGACGGCCTCCCGCCGGATCGGACTGCAGACAAAGCTCGTGCCGCTCACCGCTACCAAGCACAACGACCTACAGCGGATGGCCGACACCATGGACGCCGACACCCGGATGGTCTATCTCTGCAATCCCAACAATCCCACCGGGACCACCGCGACAAAGACCGAGTTGGAGGACTTCGTCCGCAAGGTTGCCAAGGACCGGATCCTGCTGATGGACGAGGCCTATACCGAGTACTACGACAGTCCCTCCGTATCCCATCTCGTCAACGAATTCCCCAACCTCCTCATCGCCAAGACCTTCTCCAAGGTTTTCGGCATGGCCGGTGCGCGTGTGGGGTATATCCTCGCCCAGCCCGACACCATCAAGAAGCTGAGCGAATGCTCCGCCTGGGCCAATGCCGGTCCCTCGGCCGTCTCCATGACCGGGGCCATGGCCGCACTGACCGACTCCGACTTCGTCAAACTCGTCAAACGCGAGAACCACAAGGCCAAGGAACTCTTCTGCCAGGGGCTTGAAAAGGCGGGCATCCCCTATATCCCCTCCGTCACCAGCTTTGTGTACTTCGATAACCAGCCCTACGCGAAGAAGATTCCAGAACTGCTCGCCACCGCCAACATCATCGGCGCCCGGGCCTTCGAAGACAAGAGCACTTGGCTCCGCCTCAGCGTAGGCACGGTGCCTGAGATGCAGAAAGTGGTGTCCCTCCTACAGGCATAACATCTTATGCAGCGGATGTTGGATCGGATCCGGGAAGTGCGGGACGCCTTCCCTCCGGAGGTCAGGCAGTTCCTCGTCAGGGCCCTCCTGCTGTTCGTCGTGTGGAAGGCCCTCTACCTCTTCCTCTGGCAGAAGCCCCGCACCCTCGATGAGCCCCTCACGCGGAGAGTAGGCGTACAGACCGCCTGGGCACTGGATCTGTTACATGGGGGCGGGACCTTCACCGAACGCGAGGTCTTCCGAAAAACCATCATCGAGGGAGAGACCATCCTCTCCCCCATGAGCCATGTCTTCCAAGGCAATCGACGCGTCATCGGCATCGCCGACAACTGCAACGGGCTGGAACTCTTCATCCTCTACATTGGCTTCATACTCGCCATGCCCGCCACCTGGCAGCGGAAGATCGGCTACGGCCTGGGGGGGCTCGCCATCGTCCATGTCGCCAACATCCTCCGTTGCACCGGGCTGGGCATGCTCATGCTCTACCGCGACGAATACTTCGATTTCGCTCACCACTACATCTTCAAGATGATGATCTACAGCACCATCTTCCTGCTATGGGTGCGGTTCTCGCGCAAGATCGTCCTCAAACCCGCCGCCGATGCGACTTTATGAGAGCCAGCGCGGCCGATGGATCGGTGGACTTCTGATCATCCTCGTCATTTACACGGCCTTCTACCTTTGCTTCGTCGAGCAGGACGTGATGTGGATCCCCCGAAAGATCCGCCATGTCATCAAGTTCGTCACCACCGTCTCCGTCTATCTGCTGGGGACGTTGCACCTGGGACGGATAGAGGACCGCTGGATGTCATACCTCTGGCATTTCATCCACCTCAGCCTGCTCACCATCATCACTGGTGTGGGCCTCTACGACTGGGCCTTCGGCATGGTCTCCGAACAGGTAAAGGATATGACCTGGACCATGCAGGAGTTTCTCATCTCTCCGGTCCTCTACGTGGGCATGGGCATCCTCAACCGACGCCTCAACCCCGACCCGAAGC
The DNA here is from genome assembly GCA_010027295.1 of Chitinophagia bacterium. Lineage (GTDB taxonomy): Bacteria > Bacteroidota > Bacteroidia > Chitinophagales > Chitinophagaceae > Pollutibacter. The sequence continues at coordinate 4,191 of RGVM01000133.1, read as the reverse complement.
TCTGACGCGCATGAGGCACGTACGCAAATCCGACCTGCCGCAGAAGGTCTGCCAGACCTGCGGGCGGCCCTTCACCTGGCGCAAGAAATGGGAGAAGGTGTGGGAGGAGGTGAAGTATTGCAGCGACCGGTGCCGGGGCAGCCGGAATGCAGGGAGTAAGACGGAAAACGCCCCGTTGAAGGGGCGTTGAGCGGAAGACGGGACTCGAACCCGCTACCTACAGCTTGGGAAGCTGTCGCTCTACCAGGTGAGCTACTTCCGCTTGGAGAGGTGAAGATAGTGGACGCGCGTCAAAGCCGCAAATCAGAGGAATCCCAACTCCAGCTTGGCAACCTCGCTCATCATGTCCTTCGTCCAGGCGGGCGTCCAGGTGACTTCCACGTGCACGTCGTTGACGCCTTCGATCTCGCGGATCTTCTGGTCGACCTCGTGGGGCAGTGTCTGCGCAGCCGGACAGCTGGGTGCGGTGAGCGTCATCACCACCTGCACGTTGTGGATGGGGAGGATGTTGACCTCGTAGATGAGGCCCAGGTCCCAGATGTTGACGGGGATCTCGGGGTCGTGCACCTCACGGATCTTTTCGATCACTTTCTCGCGCAGCGCTTCCGTGTCCATGTCGCTTCTCAGGGGTTGTGCTGTTTGAGTTTCCAGGCGGCGGCATCGAGCTTCATCTGCTTCACCATCGCTCGGAGACCGTTGGAGCGGGTCTGGGCGAGGTGGCTTGTCATGCCGATGCGGTCGACGAAGCCCAGCTCCGCGTTCACGATGTCGTCGGGTGTCTGATCGGAGAGCACGCGGATCAAGAGGCTTACGAGGCCTTTGACGATCATCGCGTCGGCGTCGGCGCGGAAGTGCACGCGCCCGTCGCGGTAGTCGGATGCCATCCAGACGGTCGACTGGCAGCCGTGTATGCGGTGGGCATCGGTCCTGTAGGCCGCGTCGAGGGGGGCGAGCTTCCGGCCCATGTCGATGATGTACTCGTATTTCGACTCCCAGTCGTCGAAGAGCCCGAACTCCTCCACGATCTCGTCTTCTATCTCTCGTATGGAAGGCCTTGTCTCCATCGTCATGAGAGCATGCGTACGACCTTTTCCAGGGAAGTGGCGAAGATGTCCATATCCTCGGGGGTGTTGTACATCGCCAGGGAGGCGCGGGTGGTGCCGGCGATTCCAAAGCGGTGCATGAGGGGTTGTGTGCAGTGGTGGCCTGTGCGCACCGCCACGCCCTGGTTGTCGAGCAGGATGCCGATATCCTGGGGATGTACGCCTTCGACGGTGAAGGACAGCACACCGATGCGGCCGGGGATGTCGCCGAGGATCCTCACGCCGGGTATCCGACGGATGCGTTCCGAAACCTCGGCCAGGAGCGTGTCCTCATGGGCGCGTATGGTCGGCTTACCGATGGCTTCCACGTATTCGATGGCGGCGCGGAAGGCCACCACGTCGGCGATGTTCGGCGTGCCTGCCTCGAAGCGGTAGGGCGGGTCGTTGTAGGTGGTGCCGGAGAAGCGGACCTCGCGGATCATCTCGCCGCCGCCCTGGTAGGGTGCCATCGTGGCGAGGAGGCTGCGTTTTGCGTAGAGGATCCCGACGCCGGTTGGTCCGTAAATCTTGTGTGCGGAGCAGGCGAAGAAATCGCAGTCGAGCCGCTGCACGTCGATGTCTAGATGCACGGACGACTGCGCGCCATCGACCAACACCCGCGCGCCGACGGCATGTGCTGCGCGGATGATGTCTTCCACCGGCTGCACCACGCCCAGTGCGTTAGAAACGTGCACAATCGACACGATGCGGGTGCGGCCCGAGAGCAGTTTCAGGAATTCGTCATACAGGAAGGTGCCGTTCTCATCCACCGGCACGACGCGGATGCGGGCGCCCCGTTCCTCGGCCACCATCTGCCAGGGGACGATATTGGAATGGTGCTCGAGGGTGGACAGGATGATCTCGTCGCCTTGCCGCAAGTGCTCGCGTCCCCAGCTGGCGGCCACGAGGTTGATGGACTCGGTGGTGCCGCGGGTGAAGACAACCTCGTCGGTCGATGCCGCGCCGATGAAGCGTCGGGCCGCCTCGCGCGTCGCCTCGAAGGCGGCGGTGGCCTCGTCGGCCAGCGTGTGGATGCCGCGGTGGACGTTGGCGTTGCAGCCGGTGTAGTAGGCGGTCAGTGCGTCGATGACAGCCTGTGGCTTCTGCGTGGTGGCGGCGTTGTCGAGGTACACCAGCGGCTTGCCCTTCACCGTCCGCCGGAGGATGGGGAAGTCGGCCCGGATGCTTCGGACGTCAAAAGGGCGCGTATGTCCGTCACTGGCCATCCTCGAAGTCGAAGGCGAGGCGTTGGGATACGCGACGGTCGACATGGCGACGCAGGGGCTCATGCCCGATGCGCTCGAGGATGTCGACGGCGAAGGCGTGCAGCAGCAGCGCCCGGGCGGATGCCTCTCCGAGGCCGCGCGCGCGGAGGTAGAACATCGCCTCCTCGTCGAGCCGGCCCACCGTGCAGCCGTGCGAGCACTTCACGTCGTCGGCGAAGATTTCGAGCTGCGGCTTGGTATTCGCGGAAGCCTTCTCGCCGATCAGGATGTTCTTGTTCGACTGGTAGGCGTTGGTCTTCTGGGCATCCTTCCGGACGAAGATCTTTCCGTTGAAGACGCCCGTGGAGGACTCGTCCAGCACTGCCTTGTAGAGTTCGTTGCTGAGGCAGTGGGGCTTTACATTGTCTACGATGGTGTGGTTGTCGACGAGCGTCTCGCCGTTCAACAGGCTGAGTCCGTACATGTGCGATTCGCCGTGTTCAGCCTCCATCACCATGTTGAGGTTGTTGCGCACCATGCGGCCGCTCAGACTTATCGTCACCGCGTTGGTGAGGCATCTGCCCGTCTGCCGGATATGCGTGGTGCCCACATGGTTCGCCATCGGGCCCTCGTCCTGTATCTTGATGTAGTCGACGACGGCGTCCTGAGCCGCTGCCAGTTCGAATATCTCGTTGGTGAAGCTTTCGCCACTGCCGAGAGTGACGTAGTGCTCTGCGACCTTCACCTGGGCGGCCGCCTCCACCAGGATGAGTGTGCGCGGCTGGGCGAAGACATAGCCCGACCGGCTGTCGGAGATGCAATAGATATAGATGGGCTTCTCAGTGGAGAAACCCTTGTGCACCATCACGAAGAGGCCAGTCCCGGCGAAGGCCGAGTTGAGGGCCTGTATGCCGTCGGGGTGGTAGGAGGCGCTGTGCCCCAGGTGTTCGCGTACCTTTTCGGCGTGCTCGCCGGTCGCGGCTTCCGAGAGCGGCATCACCACCAGCTCTTTGTCGCCATGGCGGATATTCGAGAGGGATGGCGTGAACCGGCCGTCGACGAAGACCAGCTCGGTGGCATCGCCGTGACCCGGCAGCCGGTGGGGGTCGATGTCAGCGGCTGTGACGGACACCCCACTACCGAAGCCCATCTCAGCGCGGAAGAGGCCTTTGACGCGCGTGTACTTCCACTCCTCGTGCTTCACGTCGGGTATGCCCAGCCGCCGGAACTCGGTCATGGACTGACCTGTGAATTCCGCCAGGAAACCATCCTTGCCCGGAAGGCTATCCTGCTGCTCCGCTATCCTGTCGATGATCGTCTGCGACATCGGTTCGGTTTATGGCTCAGGCCTGTTCGGCCGTTTCCAGTTCGTTCTTTATGAAGTCGTATCCCTTCTCCTCGAGCTCGAGGGCGAGTTCCTTGCCACCGGAGCGAACGATGCGACCCTTGTAGAGGACGTGTACGAAGTCGGGCACGATGTATTCCAGCAATCGCTGGTAGTGGGTGACGACGAGGAACGCGTTGTCCTTCCCGCGGCACTGGTTGACGCCGTTGGCGACGATGCGCAGTGCGTCGATGTCGAGGCCGGAGTCAGTCTCGTCGAGGATGGCGAGCTTGGGCTCGAGCATGGCCATCTGGAAGATCTCGTTGCGCTTTTTCTCGCCGCCCGAGAAGCCCTCGTTGAGGGAACGGCTGAGGAGCGACTGGTCTATCTGCACCAGCTTCATGCGCTCCTTCATCAGTTTCAGGAAGGCAACTGCGTCGAGGGGCTCCTCTCCGCGATGCTTGCGCACCTCGTTTACGGCGGTCTTGATGAAGTTGGTGGTGCTCACGCCGGGGATTTCCACCGGGTATTGGAAGGCGAGGAAGAGGCCTTCTCGGGCCCGGTCCTCGGGCGACATCTC
>RGVM01000132.1 GCA_010027295.1 Chitinophagia bacterium | reverse complement strand
CCGCTTCGCGCTGGGAGGCGGCATCAACTGCATCGCCTCCTCGCTGACGTTCCGTTCCACGGGTGGCCATCGGTGACAGCGACAGGAATAGACTCGTGAGAGCGATGAGGACATGTCTCATATCGGAGCTGTTTGGAAGTCTCTTGTCCGGGACGACGATCAGAACTTGGGGCACATCGACTGGCGCATGCCCGGCGTGAATGTGCGATAGAAGCCGCTCTGCATGAGGGCCATCTCCGTCGCGCCCTGGCGGTTGATGTAGTCGCCTAACGACGAGACGGTGGCGTCGTAGCTGAACATGAATCGCACGTTCCGCCAGGTGTACCCGACGACGGGGATGAAGGCGTCGCCGTTGCGGTAATAGAGGCCCAGCGAGAACTGGTGCTCCCCGTTGCCGCTGAGGTTGTGGTCGAGATGCAGGCCCGCCGTCAGCTCGGAGGCCCCCGACTGCTGCTGGTAGTAGCCGCCCGGCGACAGGATCCAACGGTCGCTCAGCTTGACACTCGCGTCCGCGAAGACGGTGTAGCGGCTGTCCAGGTAAGTATTTGCATTCGGATTCGACGAGAAGAAAGTCTCCCGGGGACGATTGACCTGCATGAGGGAGAGTTCATCGGTGGGGAACCAGGCGTAGTTAAGGCCCGCCTGGAGGTCGATATAGCCGATGCTAGTATTGAGGAAGGACTCTCCGCTCAGGATAGTGCGGTCGAAGAACTTGCCGTTCCACTGGTTGTCGTAGGTGAAACGGGTGACGTCGACCCGTTTGTTGACATAACCGACGGAGAAGCCGGCCGAGAGCAGACCGGTGATACCCAGCATCTGGTGGTAGGCGGCTGAGGCGTAGGCCTTCGTGGAAGTTAGGTTTCCGGTGCCGGCGACATCGCGCAGGATGACGCCACCAAGGCCCAGCCAACCCGTCTCGAACCTTTCACGGAGGACCTGTGCATCGCCCCAGACGCCCATCGTCCGGTAGGGCACGGGAATACTTGCCCACTGACTGCGGTAATTGGCGCCGATGCGGTAGTCGGCCTCGGGTATGAAACCCGTGTTGGCCGGATTGGCCGTCAGCGGCGAATGGAAGAACTGAGAGAAGTGCAGGTTTTGAGAGGAGGCATCCTGCGGCAGAAAGCCGATCAATGCGAAGATGGCGGAAAGTACCATCCGAAAACCCTTTCGATGCCTATCGTCCATTCTCGCCGTCATGTCCGCATCTTTCATCCTTTGTCAACGCAACAGGGTGATATCGCCCTTCCTTGTCACACGCTCCCCCGAGTTGAACTCCGCTTCGAGCACGTAGCCGTAGGCGTCCATCGGCTGGGGTACGCCCTTGAAGGTGCCGTCCCATCCGATGGCGGGGTCGGTCGACTGGAAGACGAGCTGCCCCCACCGGTTGTAGATGCGGAAGTTCATCTTCACGATGCCGAAGCCGCGCACATGGACCCTGTCATTCACCCCGTCGCCGTTGGGGGTGAGGGCGTTAGGCACATCGAGGGCATCGACCACGAGGGAGAGCACCTGCTGGCAGACCGTATCGCGGCAGTTGAAGCTGTTCACCGCCTCCAGGCATACCTTGTTCACACCGGTCTTCACATACTGGTGAAGGGGGTTCACATCGGTGGAGGTGGTACCGTCGCCGAAATCCCACAGATAGCGCGTGGCGCCGAAGGTCGTATTGATGAACCGCGTGGGTGTGTTCTCCAGCGAGGGAAGGGGCGTGTAGGTGAAGCCGGCCGCAGGACGGGCGACAACGGTGATGCGCTTACGGATGGTGTCCGTGATGTTGCAGGTGTTGGGGTCGTTGCCGATGAGGGTGACGGTATAGACGCCGCCGGTGCCGTAGGTCTTGCTGGGCGGCGTGGGTCCGGTAAAGGTGGTGCCGTCGCCAAAGTCCCACGTGAAGGTCTGTCCGCCCGCCGAAGTGTTTTGGAAGCTGATGGTGAGCGGAGCACAGGCTGTATCCTTGCTAGTGGTGAAGTTGGCCTTCATGCTCGGGGACAGCCGGATCGTCCTGGAAACCGAGTCGGGACCGTTGCAGTAGGCCGTGTCGTTAAGAATCAGTTTCACGGTGAACGTACCCATGGCGGCGTAGGTGTGCGAGGCGGGCGTCGGTCCGGAGACGACCCTCGGCGAACCATCGCCGAAATCCCAGGTGAAACTGCGGTTCCCGAAGGGCTTGCCCGGCGGGGCGACCGTGGTGTTGTCGAATCGGTACCCGAGGAACTCACAGGGGGGCAGCTTGTTGGGGAAGAAGTCGGGCACCGACTTGTCGCGACGTACGTTGATGTAGCGGAAGGCGGTGTCGTGGGGGATGCACTTAGTGCTGTCGATGCCGATGAGCATCACGCGGTAGAGGCCAGGGTTCAGGAACGTATGGTTGTTGTCGGGAGTGGTCGTCGTATCGCGCTGGGAACCATCGCCGAAGTCCCATATGTAGCGCCTCGCCATGCCGATGGTGTCGGTGAAGTCGACCTTCAGGGGAAAGCAGCCACTGGTGTCGCGGACCTTGCCGTTGATGGATGTCTGGAGCGATGCCTTCACCCCGTCGAACTCGAAGGAGATCTTGATGGCGCCGAGATTGCACTCTCCGCTCGAGTTCGTCCCGAGGGCGCCGTTGACAGGTGCGACGACGCCGGGTGTGATGGGGAAGGGGAAGGTGATGGGCTGTGTGGGACAGGCGTTGCTGCCACCACAGTTGGCGCAGACAGCCTGGTAGATGGCGCCCCGGCTATCGTAGCGGCTGGTTCCACCGTCGACATGGTCGCCCTCACCGCCCGACTGTCCGGCATAGGAGCCGTAGAGCACCTTGGCTGCGTTCTTCTCGAGGACGATGAAGTAGAAGTCGCGGTTGTCGGTGGTCGACTTGATCGCATCCGGCGTGATGGGCATGCCGAGTGGACCGGCACTGCGCAGGTCGGTCGGACTATTGCCGGAACAGGGGTTGAGCTTGCCACCCCATCCGGACACGTACACGTTCTCGCACCTGTCCACCAGGAACGCCACCGGCGAGATGTTCGGCAGCGTGCTCCCGGAACCATAGACGGTGGAATACTCATAGCCCGTCAGGTCGGGCCGGAGCTTCGAGATGAACTGCTTGGAGCCGGCGCTGAACGGCGTGGCGTTGAGGACGGGCCAGGGTCCGAGGGTGATGCCCGTCACATAGGGAAACCCGGCCCTGTCGAACTGGAGGCCGTAGACGATGTCGGTGACGCTGGTGCCGAGGTAGGTCGAGCGCAGCAGGTTGGAGCCGTCGGGACTCAGGACCGCGACAAATCCATCTATCTGTCCTCCGGCCGCCGTGCCGATCGTGCCCGTCTTGTTTCCGGGGAAGTTGGTGCTGAGGGTGGGGCCCGCCACGTAGACCTCGCCCGTCTGCGGTTGCAGCTTGATGCAGAAGCCCCCGTCATCGCCCGAGCCGCCGAGGTAGGTGCTGAAGAGCAGGGAGCTGAGGTTGGGCGTCAACTTCACCACAACGGCGTCCTGTCCGCCGCCGATCGTCGGCTGGGCGGGGTTCACGAGGGGGAAGTTGCCCGACTGGGTGTTGGCCGCGAAATAGACGTTGCCCGCATCGTCAAGGATCACCTCGCTGCGGGCGTTGTCGCCGTAGTTGAACAGCAGAGAAGGCCAGTTCGACGGGGTGATGGCAGGATCGATGTTGGCGCCGTCGGTCGAATTACCCCCGATGATGGCAGACCCCATCAGGGCCGAGCCGGCGGAGTTGATCTTGGTGACGACGATGTCGGACCCGCCGCGGTTGGGCGTCACGTACCCCTGAGTGGGATAGTTGGAGGACGTGGTCCGGCCCAGCATGACGAGGTTGCCCTGGCCGTCGGCGATGAGGGAATGAGGTATGTCGTCGCCGTCGCCGCCGATATAGGTCGAATACAGGCGGGCGGAGCCGTTAGGACTGAAGCGCGTGATGCCGATGTCGATGTTTCCTCCGCGGAAGGTGGCCTGCACCGCCCCGGTGCTGATGGGATAGCCGGTGGAGAAGACGATGCCACCGGCGAAGAAGCTGCCGTCAGCACCCGGCGTGGCGGTGTATCCCCAGTTGCTAGATCGGCTTCCCGTATAGGTACCGAAGTCAAGCGTGGGGTCGATAACCAGCACCTTGCGGGCGTCGTAGCCTCTGACATCGAAGCTTACCCGGTCGCCCTGGACACGGAAGCGGCAGTCGACCTCCCGCTTCCCGCCTTCGGCGGGCTGGTAGGCATAGGGTTCCAGCTCGCGTGACGTCCCGACGGACGTACGCACCTGTAACACACCCTTCTCGACAGACAGGCCGTCGGCACCTTCGTAGCGGAGCCGGACTTTCGAGAGATCTGCCCCCGGCCTGGCGATGATGTCATATTTCAGACGACCGCCGTCTGACCGATAGCGTATGTCTATGTTGGGGTAGACCTCATGGTAGGTGACCGTCTGCCAGGAGCGGATGCCCGACTTCCAACGGGAGGGATCGTTGCCCACGAAATAGCTGATATGCGACTGCAGCTCGTTCTCCGTGGAAACCCTGCCACCCTGTGACCCTCCCTCGAAATACACCCGGAAGGCGTGGGAACGGAGGATGAATTCGGGGCCTTCTACGCCTTGTTGGTCAGCGACGGTATCGCTCGCGTGGCCGTGTACTTTCTCGAGGGCCCTTCGATAGTCAGCCTCGTTGTGCTGCAGCACCGTGAACCCATCGCCATGCAGGAAAAAGACAGCCCTTCCGGCCTCAGCACGATACCCGAAACGGTCGCCCCACTGTCCGAGGTTCTCGGTGAACTCGAGGCCATAATAACCGGCGGACGACTGTGCAACCGCGGCTCCCCACGCACAACAGGCGATGGCCAAGGTCAGGATATGCCGATGGGGAAGCATGATCATACAGGCTGGTAAGTTACTACGTATAACAAGGTACGTCTCCTTTGGTTATGTTAATATGACAGCTGTCAGGAAATGCGGCTCCAGGCGTTGCCCGCACCCAAAGACTGCAGATGGCGTTTGAGTGTCTCGTGCTCCGGTAGTCTTAGACCCGGATCCTGCTCCAGGAGTTGGGTGGAAAGCTCCCGGGCGCGCTCAAGCAGCGGCCTGTCGGCCAGGATGTCGGCAAGGCGGAACTGAAGAGCTCCGCTCTGGCGGGTGCCCTCTATGTCACCGGGACCCCGAAGCTCCAGGTCGCGCTCGGCGACCACGAACCCGTCGGAAGTGGTACATAGCACATTGAGGCGTTCACGGGCCTCGCGGGATACCTTGTTGCTCGTGAGCAGGATGCACCAGCTTTTCTCGCTGCCGCGCCCGACGCGTCCCCGTAGCTGGTGCAGCTGGCTGAGGCCGAACTTCTCCGCGCTTTCGATGCACATGACCGTGGCGTTCGGCACGTTGACGCCGACTTCGATGACGGTCGTCGAGACCATGATCTGGGTCTCGTTGCGGACGAAGCGCCGCATGTTCTCCTCCTTCTGGGCCGGCTTCATGCGGCCGTGCACCATGCTGATCCAGTAATTCGGCTCCGGGAACCAGGCCTTCACATTCTCGTAGCCCCGCATCAGGTTCTCGTAGTCGACCTTGTCGCTCTCCTCGATGAGGGGGAAGATGATATAGGCCTGCCGACCCTTTGCTATCTCCTCGCGGATGAACTCCATGACCTGCGGGCGGCGGTCCTCCATGCGGTGCACGGTCGCGATGGGCTGCCGACCGGGGGGCAGCTCGTCCATCACGCTGTAGTCAAGGTCGCCGTAGGCCGTCATCGCCAGCGTGCGGGGGATAGGGGTTGCCGTCATAACGAGCACATGGGGCGTGTCTTCCGACTTCTCCCACAGCTTGGCGCGCTGGGCGACGCCGAAGCGGTGCTGCTCGTCTACAATGGCTAGGCCCAGCTTCGCAAATCGCACCTGCTGCTCGATCAGCGCATGGGTGCCGATGAGGATGTGCAGGCTGCCATCGGCCGCTGTCTCGAGGATGGGCTTGCGCGCTGCAGCCTTTGTGGAGCCAGTCAGCAGCTCCACCCTGACGGGCAGGCCCTCCAGCAGCTTGGACAGGCCTTCTTGGTGCTGCTGCGCGAGGATTTCCGTCGGTGCCATGAGGCAGCTCTGGTAGCCGTTGTCCGCCGCCAGGAGCATGCTCAGCAGGGCCACGATGGTCTTGCCGGAGCCTACGTCTCCCTGCAGTAGCCGGTTCATCTGGCGGCCTCCTCCCGTGTCGCGTCGGATCTCGCGGAGCACGCGCTTCTGCGCACCCGTCAGGGCGAAGGGCAGATGGTGATTGTAGAAGCCGTTGAAAAGCTCACCCACCCTGCCAAAGACAAAGCCCCTTGAGTGTCGGTGCCGGGCAGAGCGGAGCATGCCCAACCGCAGCTGCGCTATGAAGAGCTCATCAAACTTGAGCCGCTCGGCGGCCCGGTGCCTGGCCTCTGCGGATATGGGATAGTGTATGTCGGAATAGGCCTGCCAGCGCGAAGGAAACCCCATCTCGTCCACGATGCCGGCCGGCAGCACTTCGGGCAGGTCCTTTTCGGAAAGCATCGTCAGCAGCGTCTGGGTCAGCTTCCCGATGCTGCGGCCGGTCAGCCCCCTCGCCTTCAGCTTCTCCGTGGCGGGATAGACGGGCTCCATGAAGGCCCTCGGCTCCGACCCCTCCCCCTGCAGCGACTCCATCTCGGGGTGCGTGATCTGCGGACGGCCCATGAAGAAGCCGGGCTTCCCATAGACGAGATACTGGCCACCGGGGACGAGCGAGCGCTCGATCCATGAGATGCCCTGGAACCATACGAGCTCGACCGTGCCCGTCCGGTCGCGCAATACCGCCGTCATCCGACGCGTCCGCTTCTCCCCCGTCACCTCGATGTCGGTCAGGATGCCACTGAGGAGGATGGCCTCCCCGCCAGGATAGATGTCTGCAACAGTCCGTATGGTCGTCTTGTCGACATAGCGATAGGGGAAATGCTCGAGCAGCTGTCCGAAGGTGAAGATGCCCAGCTCCTTCTTCAACAGGTCGGCCCGCAGGGGACCGACACCCTTTAGGTACTCGATGGGATTCGACAGTATGGAAGCCAGGGAGAAGATATGAAGTTTTGCGACAAAAA
>RGVM01000131.1 GCA_010027295.1 Chitinophagia bacterium | reverse complement strand
TGTCGCTGGCCATGATCCGCTGGATGTCGGGGATACCGGTACCCTCGAGGGCCGCTGCTGGATATAGGGCGGTGTCGGTAGTGTTGACCTTCAAAATCGAACCCTTCCGCCAGTGCGTCATCAGCACGTCGTAGATGTCTGTGACGTCCTTGCTGCCGAAGATGCCCGAGAGCTTCTGCATCCAGGAGAGTGTCGGCTCCCTTTCGTTGCCGGAAGCCCTGCGCAAGCCCCTGACGGCCGCCGACAGGGTGTCGGTGGGCAGGGCGCCGAGGGCGGTTCCGATCATGCGGCGCAGTCCAAAGGGCAGCGGTGCAAGCCGGTCGCGCATACGCACTGAGTAGCGGTACCTGGAGTACCCGCCGAAGAGTTCGTCGCCGGCATCGCCCGATAGGCAGACTGTCACGTGCTCCCGCGAGAAGCGGCTCAGCAGGATCGTGGGCAGCTGGGAGCTGTCGGAGAAGGGCTCGCAGTAGATGTCGGCCACCCCCGGGACGATGTCCAGCACCTCTCGCTTCCCGAACACCATCTCGTGGTGCTCGGTGCCGAGGTGTTCCGCCACGCGACGGGCATGGTCCGACTCGTCGAAGCCACTCACCTCGAAGCCGATTGTGAAGGTCTTGAGGCGCGTGTTCATCTTTTCGCGCAGGATGGCGCAGACGATCGAGGAGTCGACGCCGCCGGAGAGGAAGGCCCCCAGGCTCACATCGGAGATCGACTGTTCCTCGACGGATTCGTGGAGCATCGCCTCTAGCCGGTCCGTGGCCGACTCCAGCGTAAGGTTGGTATCGACGGGGTTCGCAGCCACTTGCTCCCTGACCGACCAATAGGGTTTGCATTCCGATGGCACGGGCGCTCCGCCGTCATCGCAGCGAACGGTTAGGTAGCAGCCAGGCGTCAGCTTTCGAATGCCCTTCAGGATGGAGTGTGGCTCGGGGACACTGCCATACCTGAAATACAGGGAGAGCGCGTCCATGTCGATGGGCGCCCGGAATCCGGGTATGGCGAAGAAGGATTTTAACTCGGAGGAAAAGATCAGACGCCCGTCCCAGACGCCGTAATAGAGGGGTTTCTCGCCGATCCTGTCACGGGCGAGCGTGAGTTCGCGCCGCTCGACGTCCCAGGCTGCGAATGCGAACATGCCCCGGATGCTGCGCAGCGTCTCCTCCATGCCGAAGGCGCGAATGGCGTGGATGAGCGTCTCGGTGTCCGAGCTCCCCCTCCATTGCGTACCGGCCGTCCGCTCGAGCCGTTCCCTCAGGGTACGGTGGTTGTAGATCTCTCCGTTGAACACGATGGCTAAGCCGCCGTCAGGTGTCAGCATGGGCTGGCTGCCGGTCTCAGTGATATCGATGATGGAGAGCCTCCTGTGGCCCATGAAGACTCCCTCGACCGCATCCGACCAGTAGCCATGCGCATCGGGCCCCCTGTGGGCAATCGCGTCGCACATCCGGCGCAGTATGGCCTCCGGCTCGTCGCGCATCGACTTGTCTATCAATCCGGCTATTCCGCACATGTCTGGTTGGTTTGAAGGGTCTGTCCGTCTGTCAGGTTCGTCCCTTCTGGTAAGGGTCGTAAGTGAATACCTCTTCCTTCAGGCGTCGAAGGTATCTTTCCATGGTGAAGAGCGCTGCGAGCCGGTTCGCCTCCCTTGCGATGGCGCCGAGCCGATCGCCCGGTGTTTGAAGTGCCCGGGTGAGGACTTTGGTGAATGATTCTGAGGAGGCTGTCCTCCACAGGAAGCCATTCCCACCGTCCTGCACATAGTGTGGAATGCTGCTCACATCAGACACGATAGGGATGCACCCATGGCAGCCGGCTTCCGCCACGACCTTCGGGAATCCCTCCGATGCCGTCGTGGGCAGGAGGAAGAAATGGGCGGTTGAGAGCACTTCATGTACGAAGGCCGCTTCCCGAAAGCCGTGGAAGCGGACACGGTCGCCGTGGCGGGCCGCAGAGGCCTGCAGAAGGGACGCACCGGGACCGTCTCCTATGAAGTCGACACGCTCGATCCAATCGGGGCCGATGCTGTCCAGCGCATCGAGGATGCGGCTGACGCCCTTGTCGTCCTCCAGCCTTCCGGTGAAGGCCAGCTTGTATGGGGGGTGGAAGGGTTTGCGGGCTGCCGTGAGGGCGCCCGCCGACACATCCTCCTCAAAAAGGCAGGGATTCTCGAAGGACAGACAGTGAGACGGCTGTCCGGGCCAGCTGCCGTTGATGGTCACCGGGCATCCCAGGAAATCGCAACGCAGGAACCTGCGCTGCAGCGCATAGCCCCTCGGCGGACGATGCTGGCCCCAGTTGTTCGCGTATTTGACCCATAAATGGTACTCCCTCCGCCTGAGTGCGAACCAAGGGAGCAGGAACAGCCCGATACCCATCGGAACCCGCACCTGTACCTCGGTAGCGCCCTCCAGTGCATCCCGCACGGTGCGGAGGATACGGGGGGCCTTCGCCAGGATGCCCAGCTTTTCGCGAAGGCTCTTGCCCCCGAAGACTGGTATGGGTTCTAGGCGTATGTTGCCGCGCGTGTAGGGGAGCGAACTCTTGGGGGCGGGGCCCTCTTCCAGACAGGCGACATGCACAACCTCCTGCCAGGCATCGGCAATAAAGTCGAGCTCGCGGACGGTCGGGCCCCATCCTACGGGATGCCCGTCAGGACCTGTCTGGTGGGGAGTGTGTGACACCACCACCAGCTTGCGCATACCTGCCTTGTTTGACCTAACCATGTCTCGTCCTGTCTATCGTTGTTCTTTGCGACCTCCCGAGTCTCCTTGTGTTCCATCAGAAATTCAACCGCATCCGTGATCTCTTCGGCGTCGTCGCCGTCCACCAGGCAGCCCGAGTTGCCGTGCGATACGGCGTCCTCTACGCCGCAGTCTTTCGCGCCCACGACGGGAGTCCCGAAGTAGTTGGCCTCCAGCGCCACGATGCCGAAGCCCTCCACGTCGCCGTTGGGCTGGTTCTCGCTGAGCAGCATGAACACGTCTGCGGAAGAATAGTACAGCCCCAGGTTCTCGTGGGGGAAAACGGGTGTATGGAACCTGATCATGTCATGAACCCCGAGTTCCCTCGCCAGCGCCTCCAGTCCCTTGTTGTTGATGTCGCGCCCTATCATGTGGTAGCGAGCATCCGGGAACTTCCGCCGCAGGGCGGGAAGCGCCCGTATCACCCGGTGCTGGCCCTTTCGGGGCGAAGTATGTCCCACGGTCAGGAGGACCGGAGACCCCTCGAGCCTGCCGTGTACATCGTCTGTGGGATATCTTGAGAGCGCATGCAGGTCGATGCCGTTGGGGATTACGTGCACAGGCCGGCGCTGCACGATGCGCTGAGGCAAATTGCCAGCCGAAAAATGGGAGACGGGGTAGAGTATGTTGCAGAAACGCAGTGTGAACGAGGTCAGCCTCCGGGCGAAGGATGATCCCATGATGGTCTCATGCCCGTGGATGATGACATGCCGGACGGGCCTGACACGATTTATCAGCATCAGGGGCATCATCCAGATAGGGAACCGGCCGGTGACGATGACGTGTTTGGGCCTGAAGTCCGAAATGGATCTGGACAGATCGCGGCAGCGCATCAGCACGGTCAGGCCCTTTCTCCTCCCGAAACGGCGTATAGGGTAGGGTTCGCCCACATCGAACTCCTTCACGAGGGCCGGTTCGGCGTAATCGGCATTGCAGAGGACGGCGACCCTGCAGCCCTCCCGATGTAGGGCTGACGCGAGGGAGTAGGCGTGGAAGCCGATCCCGCCGGGTCCCGGAGGATATTCACTACTGACGATGAGGATCCTTACTGCTTCCATGTATGGCGGTCTCTTGTCCGGTTCGGTCCCGGCCTTCGGAGCACTGGCTCCGGGCCGAAATCCGGAAGCCCGAAAAATACTACACAGGATCTGTTAATGGAAGAGCCCCTCTGATCCATTGCTCGTCTGCCGCCGTTGACATCAAAATGTATTCGCCTTCCCACGCAACTTGACGTACTTCGACATGCGTACCTCTCGTCCGCCGGATGGCAGGCCCCTCGAGCATAACCTCTGCCACACATTTTTTTCTCTTTGAGTTGTTTTTGTATGCACGGGCGGCGTTTCCACGCCGCCCTCCCTTTTGAAGCGGGCTTCTGCGAGCCTTGACGCTTGCTCGTCGTAGTCGGGCGCATGTCGTATTTTCATGGCCGACCGAACATGACGCACTCGAGGGAAACATGGCCGGCGGAAGCCCACGCCGAAAATGAGCCGCTCCGCCAGGAAGCCCCTGCCGCACAGGACTTCCTCGGCGAGGTCTTCGCCTCCCTGCGCCCGAAGGTGCCGGGCGGGGGGGACCTCCGTGACGGTTTCGATTCGCTGACAGCCCTTATGGATGCCGACCCGGCCTTCGCCGATAAGGTGAGCCTGTCTATTGTCCGGCTACTGCAGGATGCAGAACTGGTACCCATGCTCACGGAGAGCGGCATGGCTCCTTCGGCGAGCCTGGGCAAGGAGCTCTTCGCCCGGCTTCGGCACAAGATGTTACCGCCGCTGCGTTCTGAGCGCGACCTGCGCGACGTCCTCGCCAGGCTTCTCCCACGCCCTGACGACCATCGCTGGGTCTCCGGAGCTGGTCGGGAAGCCTGGGCCGACTTCTTCGCCCGCATCCGTATGGGGACCGGCGTCACGAGACGGTCGGTCGCCCGTCAGGTGTGGCAGGCCCTTGGTATCCTTTCCGTCAGGCTGGCGCATCTCGGCTGCGAGCCAGAGTTCAGCCGCTCCCTTCCTTTCGGCTCCAATCCCTCTGAGAGCCCCTTCCTTACGCAGCAGTCGAGGCTCTCAGAATTCCTGGAGGCCCACCGTGCCGGTCAGAATGCGGATCCCGGCCCTGCTGCCGACGCATTGAGGCGCACCCTTTCCGGCTGCTCCGACGCCATCTTCCATGTCCGGAGCCTCATCCCGGAAAGGGGGGCCGGCCTCGAACAGACCTACCTGCTGTTTCAGGCCGAGAAGATACTCGAAAGGATGGGGCTCCTCCTCGACACGGTCGATGGACGCGGGCATGTCGACACCCTCCTCATGGCCGACCATTTCATCAGTGTGGTGCGTAATGAGAAGACGCGCGACAGCATCCGAGCCCTGCTCTCACAGGCCGTCGGACAGCTCGCCTACCAGATCGCCGAGCACAAGGGCCGCCGGGGAGACAGTTACATAACCACCACCCGCCGCGAATACCTCTCCATGCTCGGAAGCGCCATGAAGGGCGGTTTGATCATCAGTTTCGTGGCGCTGGGCAAGAACCTCCTCTCGCGCCTCGCTCTGGCTCCCTTCTGGCAGGGCTTCGCCTACAGCCTGAACTACAGCATGGGCTTCGTGGCCATCGACAGGACGGGCTCCACCCTCGCCACCAAGCAGCCTGCCTACACGGCCAATGCAGTGGCGGGCTCCATCGACCTCCGGAAAGCGCACTCATCCGATCCCTCCGAAACCCTCGTTGCCAACCTCGTGCGGGTGTCCCGCAGCCAGTTCGCCTCCTTCACCGGCAACCTCATGGTCGTCTTCCCCTGCACCTGGCTGCTGGCGGCCGCCTGGGACCGGCTTACGGGCACGCCCCTGGCAAGCGGGGAGAAGGCCCTTGCGCTGCTGGCCGACCAGCACCCTTTCGAGAGCATGGCCCTCCTCTATGCCTGCAATACGGGTGTGTGCCTGTTCCTGAGCGGACTCTTCGCCGGCTATGTCCAGAACCGAATGCGCTACGGCCGCATCTCCGAACGAATCAAACAGCACCCCGGTCTGACAGGAAGATTCAGCCACCGCACGCTCCGGCGCCTTTCGCAATTCATGGACGAACACGCCGGAGCCCTGGCAGGCAGCGTCACCCTAGGCTTCATGCTCGGCATGGCAGGCATGCTGGGCCGCTTCTTCGGCATACCCTTCGACATCCGCCATATTACCATCTCCGCAGGCAATCTGTCCATCGGCCTCTATGGACTCGGATGGGAGGCCGTACCCAGGGGGTACCTCATCGCGGTACTGCTCGGCGTCCTCGCCATCGGATTCCTGAACTTCATGGTCAGCTTCTCACTGGCCTTCTACGTCGCACTGCGCTCCCGTGGCCTGCACCTACAGGACCTACCGAGGCTCCTGCGACACCTCGGAAGGGAATTCCTGAGGCGCCCCCTCGACTTCGTCAGGCCGCCGTCAGGCCCCTGAACAAGCGCCCCACCCGGATATCGCATGCGAACCTCCACAGCCCATCGGCGTTCCACCCTTTTTCCATACCTTGACCTCTCAACATCACCCTACAAACCCCATTGAGAATGCCCGACTTCTCAGTCAAGAAACAGTCGAAGCAGTACGATGCCATCATCGTGGGATCCGGGGCAGGCGGCGGCATGGCCGCCTACGTCCTTGCAAATGCCGGCCTGAAGGTGTGCCTCCTCGAAGCCGGCCCCATGTACGACCCCGCGAAGAACGTCACACAGCTCAAGAACCCCTGGGACTCCCCCCGACGCGGTGCCAGTACGCGCTTCCGCCCCTTCGGCGACTTCGACGCGAGCTACTGGGGATGGCAGATAGACGGAGAGCCCTACACCACCAAGAACGGCACCAAATGGGACTGGTGGCGCGCGCGCATGCTCGGCGGACGCACCAACCACTGGGGCCGCATCTCCCTCCGCTTCGGGCCCAAGGATTTCAAGCGCCGCAGTATCGACGGCCTCGGCGATGACTGGCCCATCGGATACGATGACATAAAACCTTTCTACGACCGCATCGACAGGCTGATCGGCGTATTCGGCTCCAACGAGGGTCTCGAGAACGACCCCGACGGCATATTCCTGCCGCCACCCAAGCCGCGCCTCCACGAACTCATGATCCGCGACGCCGGCCGCAAGACGGGCGTTCCCGTCATCCCCTCCCGACTCTCCATCCTCACCAAGGCCATCAACGACGAGCGCGGCCAGTGCTTCTACTGCTCGCAGTGCAACCGCGGATGTACCGTCTATGGCGACTTCTCCGCATCCTCCGTCCTCGTCAAGCCGGCCCTCAAGACGGGCAACGTGGATGTCATCCCCCATGCCATGGCGCGCGAGGTGC
>RGVM01000014.1 GCA_010027295.1 Chitinophagia bacterium | reverse complement strand
GAGTACACCATCGCCATCCCCGCCATCATCGAATCCCCCCTGCTGGGCTACGGCTCATGGGCCCGGAACCTGACGTTCGTGAAGAAATACATCCAGATCAACGGCATGGATCCCGACTCATTTGACGCACAGTTCCTGCTCGACCTTGGCACGATTCCCACGCACTCACACATCCTTGGCTCATGGGCCGAGGCCGGCGTGGCAGGAGGCATATTCTGGCTCCTGGTGCTCTACATGGCCGGTACCGCTTTCTTCCGGATCCTTCGCAGTCCCGATATTCCCTACCGCCTCTTCTGCCTGTTCGCCATCTCCTGGTTCGCATGGGACATCGTGTTCTCTCCCTTCGGACTGGAAAGGCGCGTCACGGACCCGGCCCTGATTGTGCTCGTATCGACACTCGGTATGCTAGGTTTTGCAGAAATCCATGGTGAATCGAATGTTGCCGGTTCTACCCAGCTGTCCGATATGACACTTAAGCGCCGCATGCGCGCCCTCCGTTACTGACCCTCAGATGCATATCTGTTTTCTCACTACTGGCAACATCCGGCAAATAGCCACGATGAAGCGCGCTCTCGGAATGGCCAATCATATGGCCGACATGGGCTGGCGACGCTCGATTGCGCCGAGAACCGCGCCCAGATAGGTCGTAGCTGTGATGAACGCATAGACATACGGTATTTTCCCACTTCTGGCCCCCTCCTCGAAGTGATACGGAAGTCTCGCATAGTAAGGGCCCTCGCTCCTGATGTGCTGTTCCTCTGCTCTTACAGTTTCCGCAACCGCGTGTGGCGTTGGAGCATGCCCCACAATATGCGCATTGTCGTGGAACACAGCGAGCTGTTTTCGTCGATACGTGGCGTGCCCGTCCTGAAAAGACACATGGCCGCGCATTTCGAAAGGCGTTCGCTTCGCATCTCCCACGACATCGTCTGTGCCAGCCGCTACCTGACGGATCATTTCTCGGATCGCACAACCCGGCTGCCATCCCCATCCCCCCGCATCCACTACCTCCCTTACGCCTACCCCGAAAGACTCGCGTCGGAGGTGCCGGTAGTGCTCGACAAGCTCCGCCTCGACTACAAAGGCAGAGTCAACATCGTCTATATGGGAAGCCTCATCCGAGATTACGGGCTCTTCGTGATGCTGGAGGCATTCTTGCAGCTGAAGGGGTCGGGGAAGCCCTTGATGCTACATTTGCTGGGAGAGGGTCCAGACGAGCCTGACGCCCGGCAATTCGTTGCGGAGAATGGGCTTTCAGGCATGGTGCATTTCGCAGGATACGTTCCCGAACCGCATCTGTCGTCCTGGTTCCACCTGGCCGACGCCTTCCTCGCACCTCTCTTCGACACCGTACAGGACCATGCCAGGTGTCCAAGTAAAACTTACATGTACCTTGCCTTCGGAAAGCCCGTGATCACCTGTCGGATCGGCGAGTCGTCCGTCCTGTTCGACGACCCCAGGCTGTTCTTCCGTCCGGGGGATGCCTGCGACCTCGCGCAGCGGATAAGTGATATTTCGGATGATCCATCGTGCTCACTTCCAAGCGCCTCCCGGCATAGCTGGTCAGAGCGGGCGCGTTCCCTGACAAGCATGCTCCTCGGAACCCATGTCGCGTAGATTCATCTTCTGGCAGAATATCAACAGCATTCATCAGTCTGCCTTCCTGAAGGCGCTGTCGAAATCGCATGAAGTGATACTTGTCACCAGCGATTCGGGCACCGAACGGGAACGCATGGGATGGTCGGAGCCTGCATTGCCCGGCATCCGCCATGTCCGTATGCGCGAAGGTGGCTGGGAATCCCTGCTTCGCAACCGTGAGGGAGAGGAAGACTGCCATGTCTTTGCCGGACTGCATGCCTTTCCCGGTGTGCATGCCGCCTTCCGCCGGGCGGTTGCCCTGCGTTGCCGCATCGGCATCTACTCCGAGCCGCTGGTACGGCAAGGGGCGGTCGGATGGCTCAAGGACCTTCGCGGCCGATTCGACAGTCTACGCTACAGTGATGCGATCGACTTCGTCCTGTGCATCGGAGAAGAGGCCAGGCGGCAGTTCCGGGCATGGGGATTCCCGAAGCACAGGCTGCATAGCTGGGCCTATGTCACCGAGGATATGGGCCAGCAGCCGGATGTCATCCCATCGGATGAAAAACTCCGGTGCGTTTTTCCCGCCTCGCTCATTCCCCGAAAGGGCGCCGATATCCTGCTTCTAGCATTGAGCCTGATGCGACACCGAAATGCGATACACGTCGATGCCTTCTCGGTGGACCCGGACGCCATGGATGACTGGCAGAAGGCGTTGAAGATAGAAGCCGACCGTTCGGGGGTCATGTCCGTTCGGCCATATATCTCCAATGATGAACTCCTGCGTCGGCTACCGGCATACGACCTGATGCTGCTTCCCAGCCGACACGATGGATGGGGCGCCGCCGTCAACGAGTCCTTGATGGCGGGTGTCCCCGTCTTGGCGAGCGATCGCTGCGGCTCGTCGAGCCTGCTCAGGGGCAGGACATTCCTGGGGCAGGCGGTGCCCCCGGACCCGAAGAGGTTGGCGGAATGCCTCGACGCCATCGTCGAGAAGGGGCGACCCCGCCCGGAAGTCCGAGCCCGGATTCGTGACTGGGCTTTGCAACATATCTCGGGTGAAGCCTTGTCGAGATATTTCCTATCCATTGCGGATGGGTCATCATCCGCGCTTGCATTCGACGCTACGGCCCCCTGGGAACGTCAGGACACTCGTGTTGAACTGCCTTCCCCCAAAATATTGGTATGAGTCTGCGCATCCTGCACGTCATCGACAGCATGGACCCCGCCAGCGGGGGCGCACCTGCCGCGATCCGACAGCTGATCCCCCACATGCGGGAGATCGGCGTTGACGCGGAGGTCGTTTGCTTCGATGGTGACACCGACGGTTCCGGGGTGCACGATTCCTTTCCCATGCACAGGCTCGGACCGGGGAAGGGGCCCTGGCGCTACCATCCGAAGTTCCGGGCATGGTTAGGCCGTGCGTTGCCGCACTTCGACGCCTGCATCGTCCACGGATTGTGGCTGTATAACGGCTACGCAACCACGAAAGCAGCACGTCGGCTCAGGAGTCGCACGTCAGACGCTGCTCCAAGGGTTCTCGTCATGCCGCACGGCATGCTGGACCCCTGGTTCCAGCAGGCGGCACACCGCCGGATAAAGGCCCTGCGCAACCGATTGTGGTGGGCGCTTGTCGAGCGGGCAACGCTCCGCCGTTCCGACGGACTCCTCTTCACATCTCAAGAGGAGCGTCGGCTGGCATCCCTTGTCTTTCAGGACCTTCCGTCGGCGAGGGGCTGGGTCATCGGACTCGGTACCGATGGTCCTCCCGAGTGGCAGCCTTCTAGGCGCAATGCGTTCCGGGAAGCCTGTCCGGGTGTGGGAGAGAAGCCCTTCCTGCTCTATATGGGCAGGATAGACCCTAAGAAGGGTATTGACATCCTGATGGACGCCTGGGGCGACCTGCTCCGCGCATCACAGGACAGGGGGGACATGCCATGGCTCGTCATCGCAGGTCCGGGATGGGAAACACCCTATGGACGTGCCCTGCTCGCCAAACGTTCTGGCGACCCGCTGCTCGCAGCCGGGGTGCTCACGACAGGGATGCTGGCGGGTGATGCCAAATGGGGCGCACTCATCGACTGCGAGGCATTTATCCTGACAAGCCATCAGGAGAACTTCGGCGTGACCGTGGCGGAGGCTCTCTCCTGTGGTCGTCCGGTGCTGGTGTCTCGCGGTGTCAATATACATGCTACTGTCACGAATACCCGAAGTGGACTCACTTGCTCTCCCGGACGTATGGATGTGCGCAGGATGCTAACTGAATGGATGTCCATGGATGGCAATGCCCGGGACCGGATGTCCGTCGCAGCAATAGACGCCTGGCGCGCCCATTTCACGCTGCACGAAACCGCCCGGAGGTTGGTCGAGGCCCTCACTGTTGAAGTAAGTGGAACAGATGCATAACACCGATACATTCACCGGACCTTCGTTCCCGCTACGCAACCGCCTGGCACGTCTGGCTTGGAACCTGTCATGTGCTATGCTTTTCCGTCCCACGCCCGTCTTTATGCATGCATGGCGGGCATGGCTACTGAGGGTCTTTGGAGCGCAGGTGGGCCGCAATGCCCATGTGTACCCAGGCGTCCGAATCTGGGCGCCATGGAACCTCGAGGTGGGGGAGGAGGCCGGTATTGCCGACGGTGTGACCCTATATTCGCAAGGCCGTATCACGATAGGCCGGAGGGCCGTGATCTCGCAGGGGGCTCACCTCTGCACCGGTACGCACGACACTTCTTGGCCGGGACATCCGTTGTTGACGAAGCCGATTTCGGTTGGCGAGCTTGCCTGGGTGGCGGCCGAGGCCTTCCTCCTCCCGGGTGTATCTGTGGGAGAGGGGGCCGTCATCGGCGCGCGGTCGGTGGTGACGCGAGACATGCCCGCCTGGATGATATGCGCTGGAAATCCATGCCGCCCGTTACGAAAAAGGGAATGGTGTTATGATATCGGTACTGGTTCTAACAAGGAATGAAGAGGCCGATCTTCCCGGCTGTCTGGCTTCGGTGGCCTGGTCCGATGACGTGCATGTGTTCGATTCGATGAGCACGGATGCAACCGTCGCCATTGCCGAAGCGGCCGGTGCCCGGGTATACCGACATGCCTTCTCCGGATACGCCGCACAACGGAACGCCGCCCTCGCCGCCTGCACCTTCACATATGAATGGATACTCGTTCTTGATGCGGATGAGCGCTACCCCGCTGCATCCGTTCCGGCACTCAAGGCATTTGTCTCCTCAGCATCGGATGACGTGGGCGCCTTTCGGCTGAAGCGCCGTGACCATTTCCAGGGCCGATGGCTCAAACATGCCCAGATGAGTCCCTACTACATACGGCTGCTCCGCTTCGGACGAGTTGCCTACCACAGGGAAGTCAATGAAATTGCCTCTGTGGATGGCCGTGTGGAGGAACTCCCCATCGCCTTCGACCATCATCCTTTCTCCAAGGGTATCGACCACTGGCTGGCACGTCACGATCGTTACGCCACGATGGAGGCCGACCGCCTACTGGAAGAAAGGAACGGGGCATTTCGATTCTCCTGGACGAAGGCGTTCTTTGCTGGAGACTTCCATGAGCGGAGATACCATCAGAAAGGTCTCTATTACCGGATGCCCTTCCGGCCGGTTTTGAAATGGGTCTACCTCGTTTTCGTCAGGCGTGCCTTCCTCGACGGCATGCCCGGCATGCGATATGCATGGCTCCAGACGAATTACGAAAGACTCATCAACCGAAAGGTGAGGGCAAAGCGCAAGACCGGTCGCGTTTGAAAGCCCATTCCCGACACTCGGCACAAGTTAATAGAAGCCCCTTCCGGGGCTTTTTTCATTTTCAGAGCTATTCGAAGGCCTTGGACTTGGCTGGGTATCAATCATGTTTTATGCGAGGAAATGACGGTTCTGTATCCGGAAATAAAACCGTTGCGTCGAGGAAAAGATATGTCACTAGTTTTGGATTCTGGGTCACTTGCACGATAATATTGCACTGTCATCGTTATTGAATAAAACGCAGGGAGTGAGCGACGCGAAGGTCAGAGGCAGGGTACTCGTGGTGGGGATCAACTTCGCACCTGAACCCATCGGCATTGGGAAGTACACCGGCGAGTTTGTAGGTAGCCTTGTGCGGGAGGGCTTCGATGTAAGTGTGGTCACAGCTTACCCCCATTATCCCTGGTGGCGTGTCCGCAGCGCTTCAGGAAGGGGCTACTCAACGGAAGAATCGGAGGGTATGACCGTTATCCGCTGTCCGATTTGGGTGCCCTCAAGACCGGGAGGCATGGGCCGAATGATGCAGGACCTCAGCTTTTTCATCACGTCCTGGCTCGCAGTGAGCTGGCTGCTGCTGAAGGGCCGGCGTTTCGAGATAGTGTATACAGTGGTACCATCCTATCCCTCCGCCTGGATTGGCGCATGGGTGAAGTGGTTTCGCAGCAATGCCTGCTGGGTCATTCATGTCATGGACCTGCAGGTCGATGCCGCGGGGAAGATGGGACTCATCCGAAGTGGTTGGCTGCTCCGATGCCTGGCATGGTCCGAGCGGCGGATCCTGTGCCGTGCAGACCGGGTCAGCACGATCTCCGACGGTATGCTTCGGAGGATCACGGAGAAGGGAGTTGTACAAGACCGAGCCATCCTTTTCCCCAACTGGGTGGACCTAAGTGTCTTCCATCCCGGTCTGGCTGATGAGAAAGTCCTCTCTGGACTGGGACTTCCGGTCGCAGGGAGGATGGTGCTGTACAGTGGTGCGGTAGGCGAGAAACAATGCCTAGAGATACTCCCGGATGTCGCATCGAGGCTGCAGACAGCCATGCCAGATATATTTTTTGTGATAGCAGGGGAGGGGCCTTATCAACATCGTCTGAAGTTGCTTGCAAAGGATGCCGGCGTACGAAATATACATTTCATCCGCATACAGCCCGAGCCAGTCTTCAGTTCCTTGCTGCGAAAGGCATGGCTGCACCTGGTGTTGCAGCGGGATACAGATTCGGAACTCTTCATGCCGAGTAAGCTGGGCCCCATCATGGCCTCCGGGGGATGTGCATTGGTTACGGCATCGCCGACTTCCGGCCTAGGTCGGTTTGTGCGGGAGTACGGTGTCGGAGAGGCTTTGCACCCGGCTTCCAGTGAGGTTTTGAAAGATTCCATTCTCGAGAAGGATCGGAGGCCGGATATTGTCCGTGAACTGGGCGCTCGTGCCCATTCGTATGCAGTACGTTATCTGGAAAGGGATGTCGTCATCCGCAGGTATCTGTGTGATCTTGGCTTCCCTGTAGATACCGGTCCTCCCATACCTGGGTAACATGTCGTTCGTGCCAGTTCCGAAGTGTCTTGCCTGGCCCGGCCCATGTTACGGGATTTCTACGGTCCAGTTCAGCTGGTCCTGTGTGAAATTACGTGTCGATCGTCCCGAGTATCGAAACGAACTCGGCAATGCGGTGGTGTGGTTTTCACGGTCTGACACCATGTTCTGGGCAATAATTACACCCATTTCTCAGTTATTGTAACCGCAGTAAATCCGGTACCACATGATACTCAGGTTCAGGAATTTCAACAGGAATGTTTTGTTCCTGCTGGACCTCGTCCTGATCACAGCCTCGGCCTTCGCCATCCGATCCATGATGACCGGAACTACTGGCCAGGGACGTGAGGGGCTGTTGGCCCATGTGGCCCTTTTCGACCTCGTCTGGATACTCCTGGTCTTCGTTAGGGACCCTTATCCTCCCGTGACCTTCGTGAATGTGTCGAAGGCCACGCTCCGGCATATCCTGACGCATTTCCTGGTGCTCAACACACTGGTGTTTCTGCTGTACAGCGACCTCGTATCCAGGGATATGCTGCTCATGCACTATGCCATTGTGGCTGCATGTGTTTTCCTTAGCCGATTGGGATTCCTGGTCCTGTACCGGGAGTTCGGACTCTTTCGAAGGGACAAGCGGAAGGCGGTGATCATCGGCAACGGCGAAGTGTCCTACAAGGCGGCCCGATACCTGGCACGGCCCGACTCGGGCTATGAGTTCATAGGAGTGTTCAACGATGTGCCCGACCCCGGCGGCCGGCTGCCCCTCCTTGGCACAAAGGACGAATGCATCGACTACTGCATCCGCAACGAGGTGCGGGAGATCTTCAGTACCGTGATGCCAGAGACGGGCGAGCATTTCAGACAGATGATCCACCGGGCAGAGGATGCCTGCATTCGTGTCAAGTACCTGCCTGACTTCAAGACCATCTTCTCTCGGGAGGTCAACCTCTCGATGGAGAACGAACTGCTCATTATCCGTTTCCGGGATGAAAAGCTGGAACGCATCGAAAATCGAATCGTCAAGCGGGCCTTCGACCTGCTGTTCACAGGAGTACTGTTCTTCACAGTACTCTGGTGGCTGCTTCCTATTCTTGCTTTCGCTGTTCGGCTGAGTTCACGCGGCCCCGTGTTCTTCGTGCAAAAGAGGTCCGGTCGTGATGGGAAGGTGTTCAACTGCTTCAAGTTCCGTACCATGCATGTGAACGCAGAGGCCGACCTCCGGGCCGCCCGTCCGGATGACGATCGGCTCACAAGACTGGGCGCCTTCCTTCGGCGCACCAGTCTCGACGAGCTACCCCAGTTCCTCAACGTCCTCAAAGGCGAGATGAGCGTGGTGGGGCCGCGTCCGCATATGCTCCTGCATACGGAGGCCTATCGAAGACTCATCAATCGATACATGGTCAGGCACTTTCTGAAGCCGGGCATCACCGGATGGGCACAGACCAACGGCTGTCGCGGTGACCTCACCGGTAACCGAATGGAGGAGCGCCTCCGGAAGGATATCTGGTACATCGAGAACTGGAGTTTTCTGCTCGACATTCAGATCATCCTGAAGACCATGCGACTCATGCTGGCAGGTGACCGAAACGCCTATTGATGCTTATGAATAGGACAGTCTTCAAATGTATCAGGTTTCTTCAATTGGAGTGGGATTTCCGACAATCCTTTTACACAAGTGCCTGGCGAAAGGCCATCTGGATCCTTGGCATGTCATGGCTTAGTTCGACAGCCATAAGCCAATCGCTATGGTACGGCATAGGCACCGGTGGTGTCAATTATCAGGGGGAACTGCGTGGCAGCAACCTTACCGACAAAGGGTCACGGCTGATGCTCGGCACCGGGTTGCTCCTGACGACCGATGGAAGGTTCGATCTGCATCTTCAGTACTGGCATGGCATGTTGTCTGGCAGCGATGCGGAGAATCCGAAGTATCTCACTCGGAGAAGGAACCTGCATTTCGAGACCATGCTCGACGAGACCTCGCTGCTCGCCCGGCTTCGATTCGGGCGCACAAGCACTTCGCCCGTCTCACCCTTTCTCACCGCCGGATTGGCAGCCTTTCGCATCGACCCGTACACGTACGACGAACAGGGTAAGAAATGGATGCTCTATCCGCTCTCCACGGAGGGACAGGGCCTGATGAATTATCCCGAGATCCCACAAAATCGTAAGATACTCCTGGCCATTCCCCTGGGTGTGGGCATCGAACTCAAACTCAGCAGGTGCATCCGGGCCGACCTGACATTCCTCCTGCGCAAGACATTCACGGACCGCGTCGACGATGTCAGTGGAGCCTATCCTGACCAGAACCTGCTGCTCTCCGCAAAAGGCTTCAAAGCCGTCGACCTGAGCTACCGTACAGATGAGCTCCCGTACGAATCGCCCTACTTCCCGATGGAAGGCACCCTCAGAGGCAATCCTTCCTCCAAAGACGCCTACTATTCCCTGAACTTCATGCTTCGCTACTCAATCGGGACCTGGTCGAAGCCATACGAGCGCATCAGGTATATCTTCCGGGATGATGACTGGCCGTACAGGTTTTAACTCAACAATTTGAAGAACCATTCTACATCTGCCTACCGTCGGCCTGCCGGCCTGGTCCGTTCCGGACGGATGGGCTACCTGCTGGACAGCCTACTCAGGTACGGCTCCGATCAATCCTGCCCGTATTGCGGAAGTCGTTCCTCCCGTCCCCTCGAAAGGAAGTATCTTGTTACGCGACTCTTTCGTTGCCGTGAATGCGACCTGCAGTACCGCCATCCCAAGGCTAACGCAGCCGACAGCCTGGACTTCTACCAGGATGACTATGTGCAGGAGGATGGAATCACGACCGAGCTGCCCGATGCCACGCGTCTACGTTTCCTGGTAGATACAGGTTTCGGTGAGAAAAACGTCGACCACTATGCCACGCTGTTCGGTCGTATGTTCCCGGACCTTGCTCGAGGCGAGGTACGCATCATTGATTATGGCTGCAGCTGGGGTTACCAGGGACACCAGTTCCGCAAGCATGGCTTTCAATATGCCGGGCTTGAGGTTTCGCGGAGGCGCGCAGCCTTCGGCCGGGAACAACTGGGGCTCGACATTGTTACCTCCGAAGCGGAATTGAGAGGTGGCGCAGATGTGTTTTTTAGCAGTCATGTCATCGAGCATCTGCCCGACCCTGGCAGGATGATAACGATGGGCATGGATCTGCTGCGTCCGGGAGGGTACTTCGTCGCCGAATGTCCCAACGGTTCGGAGGTGCGGCGGCGTCGGGAACCTCGTCTGACAAGAAAGGCTTGGGGGATGGTCCATCCCAACCTCATCTCCGGGGAGTTTCTGGCGGGAGCGATGGCTGACAAAACCTTCCTGCTCACATCCACACCTTTCCATGATCTGACGGCTGTCTTCGATGCCTGGGGTGGCATTGGTTCCGAGGTCGGGGATCTTACAGGTTCGAACCTGCTGATAATTGCCAAAAAAAGTTGAACTTCCCCTCTGAAAGCCTTTTCAGACCCACAAAGAACGACCGATGACATTCCTATTGACTGCACTGATGATGGCCGGATCGGCCTGCCACCCCCAGGATACGACCTATGAGTTGCTGGTGGGCTCCTACACCCGGGAAGGGAATCCCGGCATCGAAGTGATGGAGACCACACCGGGATCCGCCCGGACTTCGCCCCTTCAGACCCTATCAAACCCCAACAGTTCCTTTCTGGCCGTCTCACCCGACTACAGGTATCTGTTCGCCGTCAGGGAGGAGGGCAAGGGCAAGTCGGCAGTCTCGGCCTTCGTCCGCAGGCCTGACGGCCGCCTGGACTGGGTGAATTCGGTCCCGGTGGAAGGGGATGGTCCCTGCCACGTGGCCTACAGACCCGCTTCAGGAACCGTCTATGCAGCCAACTACGGCTCGGGAAGCCTAAGCGTTGTCAGGACGCGCGACGGCCGACTGGAAGGCCTCGCACAGCATATCCGGTACACGGGCAACGGTCCCAACAAAGCCCGTCAGCAGGCGCCGCACGCCCACCAGGTCGTACTCTCCCCGGACCAGCGATTCCTCTTCGTCAACGACCTAGGCGCCGACCGCATCCATCGTCATCGCATCTATGCCGACGGACTTGTCGAGGAGAAACCCTACGATATCACCGTGGATCCGGGCAGCGGGCCTCGCCATCTCACGTTCAATGCCAAGGGTGACCGGGTTTATCTCATTAACGAAATGTCCGCCAAGGTGGACGTATTCAGCTATGAGGATGGCGACTTCAAGAAGCTGCAGACGGTCCTTGCCGACACGGCCGCAAGCACCGACAAAGGCAGCGCCGACATCCACCTCTCACCCGACGGGCGCTGGCTGCTCAGCTCCAACCGTATCAGCTCCAACGAGCTCACCGTCTTCGCCGTCGGGGCCGACGGTCGCCTGACAAAGCGCGGACATCAGTCTGTCGCGAAGAAGCCCCGGAACTTCGGTTTCACCCCGGACGGGGGGTATGTCTATGTGGCCAGCCAGGATGAGAACCGCATCCAGGTGTTCCGCTTCGACGGAGAGAAGGGTACATTGTCCGACACGAAGGCCGACATCGCCGTGAAGTCGCCCGTATGCCTGGTATTCCTGCCGCGACAAAGCCGCACCGACGCTGAGGAACGCATAAAGTCCTTGGGCATCCAGCTGATTCCGCCGACTGCTCCCATCGCCAACTATGTCAAGTACGTGAAGACGGGCCAGCTGATCTTCCTCTCCGGGCATGGCCCCGACAAACCCGGCGGAGGTCAGGTCTTCGGAAAAGTCGGCAAGGACCTTAGTGTGGAGGAAGGACAGGCCGCCGCGCGCCTCACGGGCATCTCGCTGCTCTCGACGCTGCGCGCCCAGCTGGGGGACCTCAACCGTGTCAAGCGCGTCGTCAAGGTGACCGGCCTGGTGAACTGCGTCGATGGCTATACCCAGCAGCCGGCCGTCATGAACGGGTTCTCCAACCTCATGGTCGAGGTCTTCGGTGACAGGGGTCGACATGCCCGCACTTCAGTGGGTGTGAATGCGCTCCCTAACAACATAGCGGTGGAGATTGAGATGGTGGTGGAAGTCGAGTGAACCAGAAGGGCCAATCAGTATCGTTCCTAGCAAAGCCCCATCTTCCCAAGCATCTCCGGCATGCAGCGTCATTGCGTCTCGCATGACGTTGGAAGCTGGCGCATACGTAGGACAAAGAAAAATTGGAGGAATCGGCGAAGCGAATTATTTTTGCAGCGAATCGGGAGTTTAGCTCAGCTGGTTTAGAGCATCTGTTTTACACACAGAGGGTCGGCGGTTCGATCCCGTCAACTCCCACTGATTCTCAAGGGGTTACACGCAATGTAACCCCTTTTTCTTTCCCTGCCTGTAAAAAAGGCCCGCACTTTTTCTTCAAACGATGTATGGCAGGTATTCGTGGATGAAGGGTGATCTGCGGGAAATGGCTTCGGAAGAGATCGGTGTTCAATCGTCCAGATGGAACTGGTGCATCAGCCTGTGGAATACGGGTGCCAGCAGCAGGCCGATATTCGACACGAAGACCAAACCCGACACAAGGGCGTAGAAGGATGAGAATACCTTGCCCCAGAATGAGCTGATGACGATAACGGGACCCATACCGCTGAGTATCATGCTGGCGTTGTGGAAGGCGTCGATCCAATCGCAAGGCGCCAGGTATCGGTAGCCGAACATGCCGATGAGGAGCGTCACGCCGATGATGGCAGTAGATATCGACAGGCTCCTACGCATCCTTTTCAGGAAGATGGAATGCGAAGCCAATCGATGATTCTTACCCTCGTACATGGCTGTCGGTGGCGTGTCGTTCGACCTGTTGCCTGAAATTAGTAATTTGTCCTCACATACCGATGCGCCTCCTTGGCAGGGAAGATACTGACCACCATGGGTTGACATGACATATGAGAATCCAAAATATCCAGCCGATGGAAAGGATTCCGACCTCTTGTATGGCTTTTAAAGGGTCCTTTAACATATGTTTACCAATCGAAGGGCTGATCATTGGTGAGCAGTCCTTTTTTTTGTATATTCAACAATCTAAATCCTTCCAATAGGCCATTCCGATGTCAGGAGCTTTGAAAAAAACATCTCTCAAAAAAGAGCTCCACCACCTCTGTATCCTGCTGTTCGTTTCCAGCTTTCTGCTGCAGCAGGTGATTGCATTCTCCCATCCCGCATTTCCTCCCTCATCCTGCCAGGCAGGAGCACGCTGTTATGCTTCCTCGCAGACATTCCATGTCCGGCCAGCTACATCCTCCCCTGAACAATTCGTTTGTCCTTATATCGATATAGAGATAGAGCCAACCGGCAGTGACGATAATGAAGGAGGCGAACTGTACGAGGCCGGACTGCTGTTTTCACTTCGCCATGTCTCCAAGGAAATCGCTTTTTCCAAAGCTCTAAGCATCCGCTTGCAACAATTGGCTTCTCATTCGCAGCGGCAGGAGCCGGTGCCCGTGTTCATCCTGCACCATTCCTGGAAGGCCCATCTGGCCTGATCATCCCCCTTTTCCTGTTCCGTCGCCGTCCAAAGACGTACATGGACTTGACACGCCTTGCATAAGGCATGCGCATGTCTCATGCCAGAAACAATTTTGCATCAAACAACCCTCATGAATCGCATATCCCTTTCCGCCATTATTTTCATTGCATCCTTCATTTCGTCATGCAAGCATGCCGAGGAGGAGAAGGAGGAACAGCCCAGGTTCCAAGTCACCAGTCCCGTCCGGATGGATACCGTCGTCTATCGGAAATACGTAGGACAGGTCCGGTCATCGAGCCATATCGAGCTGCGTTCGCAGGAGAGGGGCTATCTCGAGAAGATCTATTTCGACGAGGGGCAGTTCGTCCGGAAGGGACAGCTGCTCTTCAAGATCATGCCGCTGGTGTACGAGGCCGAGGCGGAGCGTGCCAGGGCCGAGGTGAACTTCGCCGAGATAGAGTACGGCAACACGAAGAGCCTGGCCGACAGCAACGTCGTTTCGCCCAACGAGCTGGCGCTGGCCCGCGCCAAGCTGAAGAAGGCGAAGGCGGAACTATCCCTCGCCGAGGCACACCTCGGCTTCACGGAGATCCGCGCCCCCTTCGACGGCATCATGGACCGTTTCGAGCGTCGTCTGGGAAGTCTGATCGACGAGGGCGAACTCCTCACCAGCCTGTCCGACAACCGGCATATGTGGGTGTACTTCAACGTACCCGAGGTCGAGTACCTGGACTACATGCGCAATGCGCGGAAGGGTTCGCGGCAGACCGTACAGCTGCAGCTGGCCAACAAGGAGATATTCGAGCAGCCGGGGGTCGTCGAGACCATCGAGGCCGACTTCAACAACGAGACGGGCAACATCGCCTTCCGGGCGGGCTTCTCCAATCCCAGGGGGATCCTGCGCCACGGGGAGACCGGCAGCATCCTCATGCCCGTCGCGCTGAAGGACGCGATCCTGATACCTCAGAAGAGCACCTACGACGTGATCGACCGGAAGTACGTCTACGTGGTCGACGACAAGGGCATCGTGAGGTCGCGTGAGATCACCGTGTCACTCGAGATGCCGCACCTCTATGTCGTATCCTCGGGCATCGCACCCGTCGACAGGATCATCTCCGAGGGACTGGGAAAGGTCAAGGACGGCGAGAAGGTCGAATTCGAGATGGTGTCCTTTGAAAAGATCATGGATAAGCTGAAAGGGCTGCATGCCGAGTAGGTTCTCCCACACAACCCCTTACGAATGTTCAACAAGTTCATAAAGAGGCCTGTATTGGCCATCTGTCTCTCGCTGGCCATCGTATTCATGGGACTCCTGGCGATCACCACCTCGCCGGTCTCACAGTTCCCGGAAATCGCGCCCCCGAGGGTCAACATCATGATCTCCTTCCCTGGCGCCAATGCCGACGCATTGGTGAAATCGACACTCACCATCCTGGAGCGGGCCATCAACGGCGTCCAGGGGATGCAGTATATCCTCTCCGACGCCACCAGCGCAGGCGAGGCCACCATCCAGATCATCTTCGAGCCAGGGACGGACCCCACGCTGG
>RGVM01000130.1 GCA_010027295.1 Chitinophagia bacterium | reverse complement strand
TACGTTATTTGATCTCCACCCAGCCACGGAACCGGGCTTCCACCAGGCGGGCGGTGAGCCTGCGCTTGAGGTATGTCAAGGTCATTTCCTGGAGGGCGCCGGCACCGGGGAATAGCGTGCTGACCACCGTCTTCACCAGCTCCCCTGCCGCCGAGGTCTCACGCTGCATGGCATCCGACGCAGCCAACCCGAATTCGGCGTCCGTCTGCCGCGCGGCCTTCAGCTCGAAGGCGAACTTCTCACGGGCGGAATAGGTGGCAAAGTCCACGATGTTCGCGATGCCGCCGATATCCTTCGAAAGACCCGTCAGCACGGCGTTGTAGGCCTTGGCCGTCTCGGCGTACCTGGCTTTTAGGTCGTCCGTCTCCAATCCCTTCGCCTTCAACTGAAGGACGACGGCCTCGCAGGCCTCGCGTCTCTCCTCGATGGACTTGAGGAACTGTCCCTTGCTGAACTCCCCCATCCATTTCTGCACCTGCGCCTTCACGCGGGGACTGGCATCCTCATCCTGTCCGCGGACACCTGCAAGGGAGAGGCAGAGAATCGCCGCCAGGGTCAATATCCTTATTGGGTTCATATGAAACGCCGCTGAAAATCGGTTTTTTCCGAATCGGGGAATGAAATTAACTATTGTGCAGGAACCCGCATCGGGTCTGGCCTTAACCTTCGGAGACCGCTTCAGAGGACTTCCAACTGTCCGTGGAGCAGATCGTCGAACTCCTCCCTCCGGCGGATGAGTCGTGCCTCGCCGTCGAGGTACAGCACTTCGGCCGGGCGGAACCTCGAATTAAAGCGGCTGCTCATCTCGAAGCCATAGGCGCCGGCGTTGCGGAAGACCAGCAAGTCACCCTCCCGCACTTCCGGGAGCATGCGACCGGTGGCGAACGTGTCCGTCTCGCAGATGTTGCCGACGACGGTGTAGGGATGCGGCTCCCCGTCGGGATGGGTGATGTTCGCTATCTCGTGGTGCGCCTCGTAGAACATCGGACGGATGAGGTGGTTGAAGCCGCTGTCGACACCCACGAACACGTCGGCCGGCGTCCGCTTGACGATGTTGGCCTTCACCACCAGATAGCCGCATTCGCTGACGAGGAACTTGCCAGGCTCGAACCAGGCCTGCAAGCGCCGGCCGGTGGAAACGGCGTGACGTTCGAACGCCTCTGACACCCGAAGCCCCAGGAGCTCGATATCGGTCTCGGGGTCGCCCGGCCGGTAGGGCACTTTGAAGCCACTGCCCAGGTCGATGAACCCGAGCTCGGGGAAATGGGCGGACATCCGCAGCATCAGCTCCAGGCCCTCCAGGAATACACCCACTTCCTTGATGTCGCTGCCGGTGTGCATGTGGATGCCCTCGACCCGCAGCCTTCGGGACCGCACCACCTCGCGCACCTCGTCGATCTGCTCCACCGAGATGCCGAACTTGCTGTGGGCATGCCCGGTCGAGATCTTGAGGTTGCCGCCCGCCAGGATATGCGGGTTGAGCCGGATGCAGACAGGCCAGCCATCGGCGTAGCGCTCCCCGAAGCGGTCCAGGATGGGAAGGCTGTCGATGTTGATGCGTACGCCGAGTTCGACGGCGGCGGCGTACTCCTCGAAGTCGGTGCAGTTGGGCGTGAACAGGATCCGCTCGGGCGGGAAGCCCGCCATCAGTCCCAGCCGTACCTCGTTGAGGCTGACACAGTCCAGGTTGGCGCCGAGGCGGTGGACGTAGCGCAGGATGTTGAGGTTGGTGAGCGACTTGCAGGCGTAGAAGAACCGGGCATCGCATCCGGAGAAGGCACGCGTGAGCCTGCCGTACTGCCACGCGATCCGCTCCGCATGGTAGACGTAGAGGGGTGTCCCGAATCGCCGGGCGGCATCGGTGAGCTCCTGCGGACTTAGGACGGGGGCTTGGGACGACATGAAGGCTCGCTTTGGGTTGCCTGTGGGACCTTGGGGCGAGCTTTATGCGCCGGGGTCCTGCGACGATGCCGGGTCGGCATCGGAGGCGTCGTCCTCCGTGGATTTCTGGACGAGCTGCCCCTCTTCCGAGACGGCCAGGACCTCGCCCTTCTCCACCTCGAAATGCTCGGCCTGCACCAGGGTGGGCTCCACGATCTGGCTGGCGAGGATATCGTCGATCTTGGGCAGCTGGTCGGCCGAGTTGAGGCCGAAGTAGTCCATGAAATGACGGGAGGTGCCGTAGACGAGTGGCTTGCCGGGAATGGCCTCGTTGCGGCCCGTGATGATGATGAGCTCCTTCTCCAGGAGCTTCTGGATGCTGTAGTCGGAGCTGACGCCGCGGATGGCCTCGATCTCCGACTTGGTGATGGGCTGCTTGTAGGCGATGATGGCGAGCGTCTCGAGGGCGGCGGTGGACAGCCGCTTGAGGAACTTGTCGCCGTTCAGCTGGGCGATGGTCTGGTGATAGGCCCTCTTGGTGAGGAACTGCCAGCCGCCGCCGCTCTGGCGGAGCTCGAAGGGATAGAACTCGGAGGCGTACTTCTCACGGATGCCTTCGATGGACGTCTCCACCTGGTCGAGGGCGATGCGGTCGTCCAGCAGGCCGAAGGCGTTGTTGATCAGGTCCACGATGTCGAGCGCCGTCAGCGGCTTCTCGCTGGCGAAGATGAGCGCCTCGATATGGGTGATCAGGTGTGAGGTGTCCATGTCCGACGGGATGGGGGCGGCTTCGGGGCCGCATCAGCCCTGCAGGGCCGCGGCACCGCTGACGATCTCGGTGAGCTCGGTGGTGATGGCGGCCTGGCGGGCGCTGTTATAGGTGATCTTGAGGGACTTGAGCATCTCTTTGGCGTTCTCGGTGGCCTTGTCCATGGCCGTCATGCGGGCACCGTGCTCGGAGGCGTTGGCGTCGAGCACCGCCTTGTAGAGCTGGGTGTTGAGGATCTTGGGCATGAGCTCGGCGACGAGCTCCTCTCGGGCGGGCTCGAAGATGAAATCGTTCCGCTGTCCCTTCTTCCCGGCTTCCGGCTGGGCCTTGGGGATGGGCAGGAAGCGCTCCACGGAGAATCGCTGGGTGGCGGCGTTGCGGAACTCACTGTAGACAAGCTCCACCACGTCGAAACGACGCTCCAGGAAGCCCTGTACCGCCGCCTGGGCGCAGGCCTGGACGGAGGAGAAGGACAGCTGCAGGAAGGTGTCGCGGTAGGAAGTGTCCACCGTATAGCCCCGCTTGGCGAAATACTCGCAGCCCTTCTTGCCGATGCCCCAGACGGTGACATTGCCTTTGCGGTAGACCTCAGCGTACTTCTCGTCGATGGTAGCCTTGGCGAGTTTCTGGATGTTGGCGTTGTAGGCGCCGCAGAGACCCCTGTCGCTGGTGATCACGATCATCAGCACCCGCTCGACAGGCCGCTCAGTCGCGAGACGCATGCCGCCGCCGCCCTCGGCGCTGCCGGCGATATTGGCCAGCATCTCCTGGAGCTTACGAGCATAGGGACGCAGCTGGATGATGGAGTCCTGGGCCCGGCGCAGCTTGGCGGCGCTGACCATCTTCATGGCCTTGGTGATCTGCTGGGTGGACTGGACAGACTTGATCCTGCTCCTGACTTCCTTCAGTTGACCGGGCATCTGGGTCTATTTTAGAGGTGCGGGGATGCGTTTTGCGGGGGCGAAGGTAATGAAAAAACGGCTTGTGGGAGAACCCTCAGCGCCGGACGGCGGCCTCTCCAAGGTCGGCCAGGGCCTCCTTGTCGCCATAACCTGCCGCCAACGCCTCAAGCCGGCGGGTGAGGCTGCGCGTGAGACGGGCCCATTCCGGTCGGCCGTGGAGGTTGACCATCTCGCGGGGGTCGTTCCGGAGGTCATACAACTCCCATTCGTCGTTGTCCTCGAAGCGGATGAGCTTCCAGCGGTCGGTCCGGATGCCATACTGTCGCGCCACCCGGTGCTCGCCGGACTCATAATAATGATAGTACAGGGCCTTGTGCAGGTCGCCCTTGAGGTTTCCCTTCAGCACCGGCACCATACTGAGTCCCTGCATGTCGCGGGGGATGGGCAGACCGGCCATGTCGAGGATCGTCTCGGCGAAGTCGAGGTTCTGTACCATGGAGGACGTCCTCCCCCCCGCGTCGGTCACACCGGGCCATCTGACGATCAGGGGTGTGCGGAACGACTCCTCGTACATGAACCGCTTGTCGAACCACCCGTGCTCGCCGAGGTAGAAGCCCTGGTCGGAGGTGTAGATGACGATGGTATTGCCGTCGAGGCCGTTGCGCTCGAGATAGTCGAGGAGCTTGCCGACGTTGTCGTCGACGCTCTGCACGCAGCGCAGGTAATCCTGCATATAGCGTCGGTACTTCCAACCGGCAAGGGCGTCACCCGAGAGGTCGGCTTGTCGGAAGGCCTCGTTGCCGGGACCGTAAGCCTCCTGCCATGCGAGCTTCTCCTGCGCGTTTAGCCTGTCGTAGATTGACTGCCATCCCGCCCCCAGTCCCTTGCGCTCGGCCTGGGGCAGGTCGAACCCGAGTTTGAGGTCGTAGTAGGGATGCATGTCGCGCGCCACCTCCATCTCCTGTTCGCGGGCGGCGCGGGTGCGGGTGGCGTAGTCGTCGCGGAAGTTGGACGGAGGCTCTAGCCTGGCACTGTCGAAGAGGTGGTAGTATTTCGCCTCCGGCATCCAGTTGCGGTGGGGCGCTTTCTGGTTGCAGACGAGGAAGAAAGGCTTGTCGCGGTCGCGCCGGTCCAGCCATTGCAGGGCGAGGTCTACCGTCAGGTTGGTGACATACCCCTGTAGGGTCTTCTTCACGCCGTTCTCGATGAACCGTGGGTTGTAATAGTCCCCCTGCCCCGGCAGGATATCCCAGTGGTCGAAGCCCTGCGGTTCCGTGACGAGGTGCCATTTACCGAAGACGGCCGTCTGGTAGCCGGCGGCCTTGAGCATTTTCGCCACCGTGGGCTGCGTGGCGTCGAAGACGCTCTGGTTGTCGCGGAAGCCGTTGAGATGGCTGTGCTTCCCCGTGAGGAAGACGGCCCGGCTGGGCCCGCAGAGCGAGTTGGTCACATAGGCGCGGTCGAAGAGCATGCCGCGCGAGGCCAGCCTGTCGAGATGGGGAGTCCGGTTCAGTCCATGGCCATAGGCGCTGATCGCCTGGTAGCCATGGTCGTCGCTCATCATGAAGATGATGTTGGGACGCGAGGCCTGTCCCGAGGCGGACAATGCCGCCAGGAGAACGAGGGTGGATGCGAGGATGAAGGGTCTGCGGATGTCCATGTCGGCTTGTCTGGATGACAAGGTACGGAATGGCCGCCATCACGGGCCCCCGCCTCAGCCCCCGAATCCGCGGCCGCGGTACTCCATCCCACGCATCCGGTCCTGTCCCTGCTGCTGTACCTGGCCGTTGAACCGGTTCATCCGGTAGGTAAAGGTGACCATGAAGTACTGCGTGAGTCGGTTGGTGCGGGTGTCGGTGATGCTGCTGCCGTTGACGCTCCGGCTGATATTGGTGGCCTGCTTGAAGATGTCGTATCCCGAGAAGCGTAGGAAGCCGTTCTTCTTTTTGAACATCGTCTTCTCGAGGGATGCGTTGAGCAGTGCCACGTTGCGGTTGACGGCGGCGGAGAGGCCATAGTTGAGCATGTACTCCAGGTCGTACCGCAGGATCCAGCCGCCCTTCATGTCGATGCGGGCGTTCGATGTGAGCGTCCAGGAGCTGAATTCGAGGTTGTTCTGTCCGGGGAGCGAGTACTTGGCGGTGTTGACGGAGTAGCGGGCGCCAGCATCCCATTCCAGCCAGTCGTTGTAGTTGAATTCGAAGCGGAAACCTTGTGACGCAAGGGTGTTCTTCCCGATGTTCCGCGCGCTGTCGATGAGGTTGACGTTGTGGTTGTAGTTGACCATGCCGTTGAACGACAGTACGTAGCGGCGGTTCTGGAAGGGCTTGCTGAAGTTGTAGAAGCCGGTGGCGTTGTAGAAACCGTCTACGTTCTCGGGGATGGTGAGCTGGGAGCCGGACCTGCCGAGGCGGATGGTGTTGTTGACGATCTTGTCCTGCGTCAGGCTGAGGTTGGAGCCGATGAACAGCACCCTGCCGCTGGTGAAGTTGAAATTGTTGAAGAAGAGACTCATGTTGTGGTTCATCTCCGGCTTCAGGAAGGGGTTGCCCTTGGTCTGGTACTGCGGATTGGAGTTGTCGAGCACGGGCTGGAGCTGGTTGAAGCCGGGCTGGCGGGCGCTCCCGTTGTAGTTGAAGTTCAGCGTCTTGGTCCGGGTGAAGTTGTAGGCGAACCTGGCGACGGGGAAGGCGTTCATACGGCGCTGCGGCTTGTAGCTGCTGTCCTTCGTGATGGAGTAGCCATTGAGGAGCACCGGCTGGAAGTTCACGCCCAGGGAGTAGTTGTACTTCTTCTTGACGGTGCGAATGCTGGCCCCCAGGCGCTGATTGACGAAAGTGTTCTCGAATGCGTTGCTCAGCTGCGGGTTCAGGACGAGGTCGCCGGTGGGCTGGTAGACGAAGGCCTCTCTGTCGTTATGGGTGAGCGAACGGTTGTAGGCGTAGGTGAGGTCGAGGAACCTGTCGGGGCGCAGCGGCTCCGAGAAGGTCATGCGGGCCCCGTAGTTGCGGCTGAAGTTGTCCTGCTGGATCAACTGCCTGAGGATGATCTCGACGGGCACCGGCAGGTTCAGGTTGAGGGTGAGGTTGGCCTTCTCGCTCTCGGTGTCGTTGCCGCTCCCGCCGAGGTTGATGTTGGTGGCCAGATTCCTGCCACGCTTGCGGAACTTCATATTCCAGACGGCGTTAACGGATAGGTTGGGCGTCGTGCCGTACGTGCTGTCCGTATTGCTGCCCTTGCTGGTGGGCAGCCCTTTCGCGTCGGCGAAGTCGAAGGCGCTGGTTGAGCGGCTGTCGGAGTTGCCGTAGGTGAGGCTGGGACTGACCTTCACGTAGTTGAACGAGTCGATGTTGTACTCGAAGTTGAGGAAGGCCCTGTGGTTCCCCGTGAGCGTGCTGGTCGTCGTGTTCTGGTTGTTGGTGAAGTTACCCGATGCGAAGACGTTTTGCTGAGTAACCTGGCGGATGACGTCGGTGCTGCGGTTGGTGTAGCTGTAGCTCCCGTAGAAGGAGCCCTTGCCGGCGTTGAAGTCGTGACGGTAATTGGTG
>RGVM01000129.1 GCA_010027295.1 Chitinophagia bacterium | reverse complement strand
CCGTCCGGAGGTTCGCCAGCTGGCGTTCCATGGCCTTGAGCTGCGGGTTGGCATGTCCCAGAGTGACAGCCGCCTTATCGCGTTC
This sequence comes from Chitinophagia bacterium, assembly GCA_010027295.1. Lineage (GTDB taxonomy): Bacteria > Bacteroidota > Bacteroidia > Chitinophagales > Chitinophagaceae > Pollutibacter. The sequence continues at coordinate 7,025 of RGVM01000129.1, read as the reverse complement.
GAGCAGCAGGGTGTTGAAGTTCTCGAGCATGCCCGTCAGCGTGAGGTTGTTGATGCCCAGGTTGGACGGGATGAAGTCGAAACGCCCGGGATCGCGCGCCAGGTAGGACCGGATGTTCCGGATGATGTCGAGCTGTATCTCGTTGTCAGAGAGCTGCTTCTCGTAGGCCTGGGTCTCCTCCCTCAGGATGGGCACTTCGGCGACGGCATCCACGACGCGGCCCTTGTCCTTGAGACGCTCGACGGCCGACTCGATGTCGGAGAGCTCCGAGGAGAGGATTCCAAGCCTGTCGTCTATGAAGGAGATGGTGTTCACGTAGATGCGGTTCCTGTCTGTGAGCTGCGTCTGGTCATACACGCGCGCAAGCTCGTCGAGGATGTCCCTGGCCCGCTGCATCACAGGGTCGTTCAATGTAAGTTCGAGAACCGTGGAGCGCTTGCCGATGTATTTAACCGTCATGCGGCCGGTGATGGCGGTGGCGGCGGCATCGGCGTCCCGCAGGGTGACACGGATGGCCTCTCCGACACCATTGGCTTTCACGCGGGGATCGCGCTCCAGCATGAGCACGCCCCGTTTTGTGACCAGCAGCGAACCATACCGGCCTTCATGTCTTTCCCCGTCGAGGGTGGCGGCGAAACGCCGGTCGTCGAGGGGTTGCACCTGCCAGGATACCTGGGCGTCACGGACGCTGTCCCTTGGGGTCCAGGAGACCACGCGGAAGGGTGCCGACCGGTACAGGTCTATGTCGCGGAGTCCATCCCGGCGATGGTACAAGGTCCGCAGGTCAAGTTTCTCCACCACATGCTTCATGAGGTGGACCGACTGAAGCACTTCCATCTCGTTCTCCATATTGCCGCTCCGGCTGATCAGGCCAAGGTCTTCAAATACGTTCGCCTCCGTGATCTGGCCTGAACTGGTCTCATCACGGATGAGGATCTTTGTCGTGGCGCTGTACACGGGTTCCGTCCGTTTCAAATAGAGAAACGAGGCCACGCCACCCAGCAGGCAGGACAGCGTGATGACCGGCCAGAACTGGGCGAAATTCCAGAAGACGCTGCGGAAGCGGATGGGCTTTTCGTCGGTCTCGGCCAGCGCCTTTCGTCCGGAGACTGGATATGAGAGGTTCTGAGGGTTCACGGATGCGGATTGAAGGGTGCGGATGCGGGTGTCAGAGTGTGGAGACGAGTGTGGCCAGCGTTGCCAGTCCCAGCACGATGCCGAGATAGCGACTCACGGGGTCCGGCGCCGAGAGTACTTTGGAACGGTGCGGCTCCACATACAGTACGTCATTGGGGCGGAGGTAGTAGTAGGGACTCTCGAATACGGCTTTCGACTTCAGGTCGATGCGGCCATACTCGCGTTTGCCCTCCTCCTCCCTGACGACGAGTATGTTGTCGCGTCGGCTGTAGAGGGTTGCGTCCCTGGCCATACCCAGGGCCTCTAGCACGTTGATGCGCTGCGTCGGCACGGTGTAGGTACCGGGGTTGTTGACCTCGCCGAGGATGGTGATCCGGAAGGAGAGGTACCTGACCTGGACGCTGTGGTCCTTCAGGTATTCGGTCGCCGAGACATGGGCGTGCACGGTATCGCGGAGCTGCTCGAGCGTCAGTCCGGCCACCCGCACCCTGCCGATGACGGGCATCTCGATGAAGCCACGTGAATCGACCCGGTAGCCCAGCGGGTCCGCCACGGTGGCGGACTGCCCGCCCTGGGCCGACAGTTGCACCTGCGACTGGTTGCTGATCACGTTGAATCGAAGGGCCTCCTCCTGGTTGTAGCTGTTGATAGTGACAGCGACCATGTCGTCAGGCCGAAGCCTCAACTCCGGCAGGACGGGCAATGCCGCCTTGCCGGTACGGCCAAGGTCGGCCCCGTCCTGGAAATTCACCATCTCACGGTACGAAAGGCATCCTGTGCCCGACAACAGCAGCAGACAGGAAACAAGCAGTGCAGCGGTTCGCATCATCAGTTTTTTTCTGCATCCTTAGACCAGGGGCGGCCTTTCGGGAAATGGCTGCGCCCCCTCGGTCACATGGATTGTGCAGGAGGATATTGGATAGAAGGCCCCCGGGTGGGTTTCGGAAGGCCTCCGAAGGCCGGAAAACCAATCCCGGCCGTACTATAAAACTGAAAAAGGGTCGAAAACTTGCATCGGACTGAAAAAATGGAGGATTTCAAATACGATTCGTCGAAAAAAGAGGAATTTTTTAGAAATGGTCGTTTTTTTTGAAATTATCAAATGAATGTTCGACGAATCGACCTGTGATTTAGAAAATTCAAATAGGGTCCTGTGTTTTGTAAACAGGTGTACGCAGCAATGTACGGATGTGTAAAGGACGTTCAATGGGAAATGCCACGCCATTGCGACGTATTTTTACCAAGAGCACCGTCAGGAGGCGTCCGAGCACGCATCGATAGAGCAGACAGCTTCTCCTGAGAGGGCTGAGCGGTGGGGGGGAAGAGGACCTCAGAGGCTCACGACCTCGCCGGTGCGAACGCTCTCATCGCAGGCGAATGCGATGCGGAGGCTGTCGACCGCGTCCTGTACGTGGTCGGTGAGGTCGATGTCCTCCCGGATGGCTTTGAGGAAGAAGGCCTGTTCCCGGTCGCAGAGCCCCTGGTGGTCGGGTTCGTCGGACAGGTCGATCCATTCATCCGGGCGTGTGAACTCGTTGCGTTCGTCGATGGCGGAATGGTGGAGCCGAAGGGATTCTGTCTTGGTATGGGCGTCGATGGTGTCCGATTGGCCCTGGGAGGAAGCTTCGCGGGCGACGATGGAGACGCATCCTTCCGGCCCGACGACATCCTTGACGAAGAAGGCGGTCTCACTCATCATGGGTCCCCATCCGGCCTCGTACCAGCCCACGGAGCCGTCCTCGAAGCGGATCTGCAGCTGACCGTAGTTGTAGTTCCAGTCTGGGATGTCGGGCGTGAGCCTGGCGCCGATGGCATGTACTTTGACGGGCCGTGAGCGCACCATCTGGCACATGACGTCGATGTAGTGCACGGCGCAGTCCACGATGGGACTCAGGCTCTTCATGAGGTTCCTGTGTACGTCCCACATGTAGCCATGGCTCTGCTGGTTGAGGTTCATCCGCATGACCAGGGGTTTCCCGAGCCGTCGGGCCTCTTCTATGAAGCGTATCCAGGATGGATGGTGGCGGAGGATATAGCCGATCACAAGCTTCCTGCCGGCCTTGGCCGCCGCTGCCGCGACCCGTTCCGCACCCGCGACGGAGTCGGCGATGGGCTTCTCCATGAAAACATGGCAGCCCTTCTCAAAGGCCATCAATGCGAAGGCCTCATGAGTATCGGGATAGGTGGAGATGCAAACGGCGTCGGGGGAAGTCTGTTGGAGGGCCTCTGCATAATCATCGAAGAGGGGATAGCCGCCCCCCAGCTTCTCATCGAGCTTCACCTTACTGTCACCGCGGGATACAATGCCGCAGATGCGCATGTCGGGCATCCTGGAGTAGGCGACGGCATGGGAGGCGCCCATATTGCCGCAGCCCACGACAAGTACGCGAAGCGGGGCCAAGGTGCTCATTCTTTGGGTTTTGCGGCGTTGAGGAGCTTGACCTGTTCGTGGAAATAGGAGACGATCTCACGCACATCGGGCACGTTGTTATCCCAGTTGGCTTCGTGCTCGATTGAGAAGTTGCACTTGAATCCCTGGCGCTTTAATTCGGCAAGGGCTTCCGGTATGTCCACCGCTCCGGTGCCGGGCATCATGTCCTCGGCATCCGTCTTGCCGAACTCCTTGACGTCCTTCAGGTGAAGGCCTACTACTTTGCCCTCGAGCTTCCGGATGCAGTCAGCCGCCTTGAGACCATTGCGAACCCAGTGGCCGATGTCGGCACAGGAACCGATGTTCGGCCTGCCCTGTGCGGCGGCAAGCACCGAGTCGGGATGCCAGTAGGGACTAGGTCTGGGATGGTCATGGATGGCGATGCCTATCCCGTAGGCGCCGGACAGGCTGTCGACGAGATCCCAATGTTCCTTCAGGGGTTCGGTGGTCATATAGCGGATGCCCATGTCCTTCGCAAACTCGAAGTTGGCAACCCATTCGGCTGCGGTCTGAGGGACGACGACGCCGTAGGCAACGATCGAGATACCCTTGCCGGCAAGATATTCCTTCACTTTGGCCCGGGTCTCAGCGGACATGCCGGCACCGAAGGCGCTGTCGGCGTATCCCACCAGCTTCTGTCCGGGGAAGGCCTCGACGGTCTTGAGACCGGCACTATCAGCCTTCTCGATGGCCGTCGTGAAGTCGAACTTGTGGAAGGTCCAAAGCTGCACGCTGAGCGTCCAGTCTTTCGTCACGTCGGTGGAGTCGGCGCCGGCCTGAGCATCGCCGTTGGCACCCTTGCAGGCATGCAGCGTCAGGGCTGCGCAGAGGATCATCAGTGAGGATCGGAGTCGTACCATTTGGCTTTACGGTTGTGAGGCCTAAATTAGGGAATTTGAGATTCAAAAGCGGGCATGCATGTGCGCGTTAAGGGACCTCACCTAGATGACAGTGGGTCGACGGGTCCCCGGGATTGTATAAGGACGTCCGCCGAAGGATTCGGCCTGACAATTCGGACACAAGGAATACGAGGATGCGGTCCCCGATCGTGGATCAGGCGTTGCGGTTGATGCAGTTCAGATCCTGGAAGGCTTGCTCCAGTCGGACGCTGAAGGATTCCTCGGCCTTTCGTAACCATACTCGCGGGTCATAGAACTTCTTGTTGGGCTTATCCTCGCCTTCGGGATTGCCCAGCTGACCCTGCAGATATGCCTGGTTCTTGTTATAGAATTTCAGCACACCCTCCCAGTAGGCCCACTGTAGGTCGGTGTCGATGTTCATCTTGATGGCGCCGTAGGAGATCGCCTCCCGGATCTGGTGCTGGGGAGACCCGCTGCCCCCGTGGAAGACGAAGAAGACGGGGTTGGGGGCCGTACCGTAGTGCTTTTCAATGTATTGCTGGCTGTTGCGGAGGATCTCGGGCCGGAGTTGTACGTTGCCGGGTTTGTACACGCCGTGGACGTTTCCGAAAGCGGCGGCGACCGTGAAGAGGTCTCCCACCTTGCGGAGTTCCTCGTAGGCATGGGCGACATGCTGCGGCTGGGTATAGAGGCGCTCGTTGTCGACGTCGCTGTTGTCCACGCCGTCCTCTTCACCACCCGTCACACCGAGCTCTATCTCGATGCCCATACCCAGCGGGGCCATGCGACGGAAGAAATCCGCCGAAGTCGAGATATTCTCCTCCAGGGGTTCCTCGGAGAGGTCGAGCATGTGGGAGCTGAAGAGCGGATGCCCTTTCTCCTTATGATACTCGGTTCCCGCATCCACCATCCCACTCACCCAGGGCAGCCATTTCTTGGCGGCATGGTCGGTATGGAGAATGACAGGAACGCCATAGTACCTGGCTACATTATGGATATGCAGTGCTCCGGAAACGGCACCGCTGATGTTGGCCTGCAGAGCCTCGTTAGGCATGCCCTTACCTGCGATGAACTGCGCACCGCCGTTCGAGAACTGGATGATGACGGGAGAGTTGACCTTGGCGGCCGTCTCGAGGGTGGCGTTGATGGAGTTCGTACCGATGGTGTTCACGGCGGGAAGCGCGAAGCCGTTGTCCTTGGCGTCCTCATAGATGGCGCGCAACTCATCACCGAAAAGCACGCCTGACCTGTACTTGCCCATATCCTGTCTTTTTAACGAATTACGTGCAAAGGTAGGGGTTTTGACCGGTGGTCAACGATCATACACAAGGAGTGGTAGCATCAACGGAGTTCCCGCACACATCGGAAACCGATGTGGTTGGTGGCGGAAGATACTTCGCCCTTGCCACGGGTGCCCACCATGTACCGTGTACAGTACTGGTCGGTGCAGAGATAGGATCCTCCACGTTGAATGCGTTTGGCGACGCCGGGCTCGACAGGGTCGTACGAGTCTGTCGGGCCCTTTGGGTTGATAGCGATGCCACCCTGTTTTGCCAAGCGATCATAGTAGTCGGGACGGTACCAGTCGGAACACCACTCCCATACATTCCCGGCCATGTCAAATAGTCCGTAGGCGTTGGGGGCAAAGCTCTTCACAGGTGCGATGCCCTTGTAGCCGTCCTGTCCGGCATCCCTGTCCGGAAAGCTCCCCTGGAAGGAGTTGGCCATCCACCTGCCTTCAGGCCGCATCTGGTTGCCCCAGGCGAAGAGCTCGCCCGTCCTGCCACCCCGTGCGGCGAACTCCCACTCCGCCTCCGTGGGAAGCCTTTTGCCTGCCCAACGGGCGTAGGCCGCCGCATCCTCCCAGGCCACATGGACGACGGGATGCGACTCCCTCCCACGTATCGAAGTTCCGGGCCCTTCGGGATGCCTCCAGTCGGCGCCTCTGACGTAGGACCACCACTGCAGATGGTTGTCCAGCGGCACAGGCTGAGGGGGTGGCGTGAAGAGCACCGAACCAGCGACGAGGTTCTCCATCGGCGCGTCCGGGAACTCCTCCCTCGTGGGCGTACGCTCCGCGACGGTGACATATCCCGTGGCCTTCACGAAGGCTTCGAACTGGGCATTGGTGACTTCGGTGGCATCCATGAGGAAGGCGTCCACACGGACTCGGTGGACGGGTCGGGCATCAGAACTGGCACATCGCTTACCACGCCAGTGCCAGAGGCTGCCGCTGTATGCTGTGCCAGTGGTAGCCTGGCTGCGGCAGTGGACTTGGTCTGATACTGGTCGTCCCAGAAGGGCACCGCCGCTGGCGGCACGTACGGCTTCCGACGGAGCTCGCGCGCGACACACGCGCTGAAGGTGAGAGACAGGAGCATTGTGACGAAGAGGGTCAGCTGGCTGAGGAGGCTGAGGGTGGCGCCAAACGCGACTGAGTCACACACGCCATCGGCGACGGCTCTGCAGTAGGTGGGCTGCAGGTACGTGCACGACTGCAGGGGAAGCACCTGCGCCTCGTAAAGCGGCTGCACATCCTTCAGGAGTGCTTGCAGCTGCCGTGCGTCGTCCGTCGGACACATCTTGAGGTCCCCACT
>RGVM01000128.1 GCA_010027295.1 Chitinophagia bacterium | reverse complement strand
TCCTCTTCTTCAAATACTGCCATGCACTTGTTGAGATTGTCATAATAAGTACCCAGATGTTCACCAATCTCCTGATAGATGCCCATGGTTTCACCATCACGGGCATTCAATTCTTTGACTCGAGCCTTTTCTTCAATTAACTGCTTCTTTGCCTCTGGTGGCGCTGTCTTGCCCTTGGCTTCATAGGCATTGTGAAATTGATCGTCAAGATCCTTTAATACTGCTTTGACATCTCCGGCTGCGCCCTTGATGTCCTTGTATAGTTGGCAACCCTTCTTTACAGCCGCAACGGCGCCGTTGGCCCGATACTCCCAGGCGCCAGGCAGCGTCATAGATGGCCCACGCTGAGCACAGAGCACGCCGCCAGGCCCCTCAATGAGGGCGCAAGCCACTTCCACAATGCGGTTGTCGGGAGACATGCAGGAGTTTCCTCTATGAAGGTAAGACCTGCGGACGGGACGGCCAGGGATAAGGTAAGGCAGTGGGGATCCTGGTAACCAGAGTCACCACAGGGTGGCTAGGCACACGCAACCCCTGGCGGAAAGGTCAGGGTACCCGGAGGATCTCAGAGGCTACCAGCCTGCAGTATTCCATATCCTTCTGGTTCCTGACGTGGAGCTGGTCGTTGAAATAGGTAGAGTCGGGATACAAGTTGGACAGGTCGAAATATCTGAATCCGGCATCCCTGACCTTCCGCTTGAACGATACAGTGTCCGACTGTATCCAGTTCCATTGCTGCATGAGTGGCGGCGAGTAGAGGATCAGCTCCTTCACGCCCTTGCCCTTCAGGTAGTCCCGTAGGGCGATGATATCCTCGATCCTGAACGATTCCAGGGAATGGTCGACCATCAGCTTCGGGTTGTACCGGAATTGAGTGACCTTGCCCAGCGTGTCCGGGACTTGGCCGGGTCTGCGTCTGCTGGCGACTTCGTCGTAGCGCAGCCCCCGAATCACATGCCTGGGCCCGATGTTCTTATTGTTCTTGGCATAGAACTGGAAGGGGAAGCGGGGTTCGAGGGGATTTTCACGGATCAGATGGGGCATGTACTCATAGTTCCGCTGGTTTCCCGTCCTGGAGCCGAACTTCTGGTCGACCTGGAGAACGACTTTCTCGACGGTGTTCCCCCTACGGAAGAAGTACTCAAGGAGTTCCCGGTTGTTGTCGAGCGTGAAGGCGGGCGCAGAGAAGTTGAGCACCTTCTTGCCTGTGATGTAGGACAAGTAATCGGGTCGGAGACTGATTGTCCTCGAGTCGCCGAGGAAGATGTAGTCAACCTTTTCGTTATCGCGGATGTCGAACGCTGGCACTCTCGAAATGGACCAGGTGAAGAAGAGGTCGGCCAGAAAAAGCATGGCGGTTATGCTAGTCGCCACGATGCACATCTGCCAAAGGAAGCGTCTCATGCCGGTTCAGAATTGGAAGTAGATGAACTCCACGCTGCCGAAGTTCCCATACAGGGCCGTCGCGAAGGAGATAGCCAGGGCCTCGGCCAGCAGGAAGCCGCTGCCGTACCGGCCCGTGAAATATCCGCGGCGCTGCAGGAAGTCTATCCCGAAGCTGACGAGGATCAGCATGTTCAGGGAGGAGCGTATATGGAAGGTGTCGAAGGAGAAGGGCTCGGAAGAGAAGTGCGCCAGATAGTCGAGGGCATGCTGTATGCTGGTCGCCCGGAAAAACACGTAGCCCAGGCAGACAAGGATGAAGGTCTGCAGGATGGCTGGCGTGTCTTGGAACGACAGAGGCGCGTCCTTGCGGACCGAGAGGCTTCTGAGCCCCTTCTTCCGGTAGATGGAGGGGAGGTAGAACAGTCCGTGCAGCGCGCCCCAGATGACGAAATGCCAGGCGGGCCCATGCCAGAGTCCGGAGAGAAGGAAGGTGATCAGGACGGCGGCCATGATACCGTGGCGCCCCCGGTCTCTGAACTCGATAGCGAGGGGTGTGAAGACGTAGTCGTTCAGCCAGCTCGAGAGGCTGATGTGCCAGCGGCTCCAGAACTCGGGTATGGATCGGCTGAGGTAGGGGGTGCGGAAGTTCTCGAGCACCTCAATGCCCAGGAGCCTCGACACGCCCCGGGCGATGTCGGTGTAGCCGCTGAAGTCGCAGTACACCTGAATGGCGAAGTAGACCACGCCGATCATGAGGGTGCCGCCCCGGAAGTCGGTGAAGTTGTTGAAAATCTCGTTGACCTCAACGGCGAGGGTATCTGCGATGACGAGCTTTTTGAAGAAACCCCATGCCATCAGCCGAAAGCCGTCCACCGCCATCGGGTATTCGAATACCCTCGGCTTGGCGAGTTTCGGCAGCAGATGGGTAGCCCGCTCTATCGGACCGGCTACGAGCAGAGGGAAGTAGGCGACGAAGACACCGTACACCAGAGGGTCCCGGGTGGGGCGAATCCGGCCGAAGTAGATGTCGATGACGTATGACAGCCCGTGAAAGGTGTAGAAGGAGATACCGACAGGCAGGATGAGGTTGAGCGCCCAGGGGGCGGGGTGGTAGCCGAGAGATTCCAAGAGCCGTGTGGCTGAATCGACGAAGAAGTTGAAATACTTGAAGAGGCCGAGTACCACAAGGTTGAGGGCCACAGTGCCCCAGAGCCAGAGTCTGCGCTTTCCAGGGTCTGTATTCCGGTCTAGGCCGATACCGGCGAAGTAGTCGAGCAAGGTGGAGCCGGCGAGCAGCAGTAGGAAGCGCCAATCCCACCACCCGTAGAACACGTAGCTGGCCAGCAGCAGTACGCTGTTCTGCCATTCGGACCTTCGCTTGGGGCTCATCCAGTACAGGAAGAAGACGACTGGCAGGAAGACAAGGAAAGTGAGCGAGTTGAAGAGCATCCGATGGGAATTTTCGTCTATCAGCTTTCGTTGGTAGGCATCTTGGTGCTTTCAAAGGCGTTGGGGCTTCGGCAGGCGGCCTGGCAGGCGGTATGTCCCGGGCCTGCTAGGCCTCTGAGGAAATCCCTGGGATGAAGGGTCTAACATCGAAAGGGATACACTATACTCAGGGGTTTTCATTAAGGTCCTTCAGGATGTCCCCTACACATTGCCAGGCCTGGATCTGGGTCGACTTGAACTTGACCTTGAACCGTTTCTCGATGGCAACGACGATGTAGATGTGGTTCAGGGAGTCCCAGCCAGGCACGTCCCGGGCGGTGGAGGATTCGCTGAGCTGGATTGTGTCGTCTTCCAGGACGTCCCGAAAGATGGGCATCAGGTCACTTATCGTCTTGTCCAAGGGTCATGATTTTTGTCTGAAAGGGAGTGAAGTCTGACATGAGCAGGGTGTACCGGTTCTCGCCGTCGGGCTGGAAGCCCAGCCGGGGTAGGAGGTCTTCGACGAGACGGTTCTTTCCGGAGGGGATGTACTCTCCGGAAAGCCGGGTCACGCCGCGGGCCTGGAGTCGCTCCACCACATGGTTCATCAGGAGCTCCTCCACGGTTCGTTTGAGGACGCGGCACGACATGATCCAGGTGTCGATGGAGGCCCCGCCGTCGTCCGTGAGCTCCACGACGACAAGACTGATCAGGCCGTAGTCGCCGAAAGTGTCCTTCAGTGAAACACTGAAGGTCTCGCAGGAAGGGTCCTGCAGGATGCGGCGGATATCGGGGACACCGTAACGACGGGTTCGAAGGTTGAACTGGTTCGATCGGAGGGTCAGCTGGGAGATACGCTCGACGTCCTGCTCTTGGAACGGGGTGATACGGGCCTTCATCCCGAGAGAAGCGAGGAACTCGTCCATGTTGGTGACCGACTGCGCCAACTGCTGCCGGCGGCCCTCCTCCTGGTACTGCCGGGTCCGCTCCAGGTCGGTGCGTGAGACCCCGGCGGTCTCGAAGAGGTTCAGGCCGATGAGGTGAGGGAGGTACAGTGCCGGGTCTTCGGGAAGCTCCGGCACGATGACGTCTGGGAGGTGCCGCCGGACGATGTCACGCTCCGCAGGATTGTCGTCGAGGAAGACCATGGCGTCGTAGCCGATATTTAGGACCTGCCGGATACGGGCGATGTTGTCGGCCTTGCTCTCCCAATTGGCGACGAAGACCGAAATGTCCTCCAGCCGGAGGACCATCTCCGGGTGGCGAAGGAAGGCCCCCTTAGCCACATCCTCGTCGTTCTTGGAGCAGACGGCAAGGAGGATACCCCTGCCCACCAGCTCCTTGAGCCATTTCTGCAGGCGTGTGAAGGCCTTGCCCACACCCAGCGAGCCGACCTGGATGCCCTCGATGCCGTCATCGCCGATGATGCCGCCCCAGAGCGTGTTGTCCAGGTCGAGGATGACGCACTTCACAAAGCGGCCCTGGTGGCAGCGGATGATGCGTACCCAGGTGTCGGCCATCCAGTCGAGGTATGGGAGCGTGTAGTGCAGGTCTGCATTCACCACCATCGCGTAGTCTGTCAGAGGCTCGGCCCGGCCGACAGGCCATGCGTTCACGAGTATGAGATTGTCCGCCTCGGCGGCCAGCTCGTTAAGGAGGTGGTTGGTCTTGCCCAACTGGAAATGCCAGGAGGTGGGCAGCTTGTAGCCGTAATGCCCGAAAAGGTTGTCCTCGAAGCCGGCCGGATGGTTCGGGTACAGGACCTTACAGCCGGGCAGATCACGTTCCAGCCGCTCGAGGTGGGCGCGGATGCGGCCCACAGCCGACAGGGCATAGCCGAGACGGTCGTCCTCCCGGTTCGCGTAGAACTGGTCGCGCAGGGCCAGGGTCGACTCGTGCCAGACGATGAAGTCAGGCTTGAACGCATATAGCCCGGAGCCTGGGTCGAGCAGCTCCATATCTGCCGTGCCATAGTCGGCCAGATACAAATCCACAGGCAGGCCCGAGACCTTCGCCGCCTTCCGCAGGCTCCGCGCCGCGAACTGCATGGCGTAGTTGCCCAAAATCGCCACCCTGCTGTGTCCCATGCTCGTCTTTGTCATTCATCTCTACCTCCGGCAAGCCATACCAAACCCGCCAGTACACCGGTGCGACCGGTACCGTACCCGCGTCCCACATGGGCATCCGCGGTTGGAATTTGTCAGAGGATGATTGGACCTGCAAACTGCGGCTCCGGGGAGAACCGGACGATCCGCAACACGCTTTCCAGAGTCCGTACAGGCATAAACGCCGGTATACAATTCTCAACGACAAAAGAAAACATAAACCGGTGGATTGTCAATAAATGTCTAACCTTAGAAGCAAAAAGTGAGAGTAATGCAATAATCACATATCAAAGGTTTCGCCGGCCTTCCTGCAAGCGATGGCAGCCGGGATATGTATTGGTTTGGCAAATGCATCGGCTGACGGCTTCCACAGGCCATGGTCGGTCCTGCCATCGGCAGTACGTTTCGCCACGAAGAGACGACAGCGGACGACTGTCCCCCATCCCCAAGAAGGGCGGCCGACAAGCCGGCAAAACCCCTTTTCCAGTATCTTGGGTGAAACCACCCAAGATGACCCCGAAACTGCCTGCCATCCTTCTGTTGCCCGTTGTTCTGCCTCTACTGGCAACAGCCCAGGTGTTCCATGTGTCCCCGCGGGGCCGCAACGGAAACGACGGCTCGGCGGCCCGTCCCGTGGCAAGCCTGGAAGCCGCCCGTAACCTGGTGCGCCTGTACAAGGACGCCAAAGGCATCCCCGAAGGCGGCCTCCGCGTGGTGGTGCACGGAGGCACATACGACCTTGCCCGGACACTGGAGCTGGGAGCTGCCGACGCCGGTCGGGAGGGCGCACCCGTCGTCTGGACAGCGGCCCCCGGCGAGACCGTGCATGTCACGGGTGGCCGAACCCTCCAGTCCTCCTCGTTTCGGAAGGTCATCGACCCCACTCTGCGTGGCAGGCTCCAACCCTCAGCGGCGAACCGGATATGGATGGCCGACCTCGCAGCACTGGGCATACGTGACTACGGAAGACACCGTCAGTACGGCCATTCTCTACCCGTCGTGCCCTCACCCCTCGAACTGTTCATCGACGGCAGGCCCATGACCCTGGCCCGGTACCCAAACGAGGGCGCCGTGGCCATCGGCAAGGTGGAGGACGCCGGGTCCGTCCCACGGACGGGCGACAAGTCGAACCGCGGCGCCGTCTTCCACTACACCGACCCCAGACACAAGGCCTGGGCCGGCATCCCCGACGTCTGGATACAGGGCACCCTCAACTACGGCTTCGCCGACGACTTCAACCCCGTCGCCACCATCGATACCACGGCCGGCACGATGCGACTCGGAAAGCCCCACCTGTACGGCGTGGCCTCGGGGAAGGAGTTCCAGTCCTACGTCGCCATCAACATCCTCAAAGAACTCGACAGTCCCGGTGAATGGTACCTCGACAGGGAACGGGGGCTGCTCTTCGTATGGCCGACATCGGACCTTTCGAAAGCACGCATCCAGGTGTCCATGCTTGAGGCGCCTGTCGTCTCGCTCAACGGTACTTCGCACCTGCGCCTCGAAGGCATGACCTTCGAGGCCGGCCGCGGAATTGGGATCCATATCGAAGAGAGCCACCATACACTTATCGCAGGCTGTACCATCCGCAACATGGGCACTTCCGGCATCTTTATGGGACAGGGTGCCGAGGCCCTCGACGAGAAGATGTCGATCGACGACTACGAGGGCAGGACCGTGTCCGGCCAGATAGGCGCCTATCAGAACCACATATACCGCCATACTTCCTGGAACCGGAGGGCGGGCGACCATAACGGCGTGCAGAGCTGCGACGTCTACAACACCGGCTGCGGCGGCATCAGCCTCAGCGGCGGCGACAAGCGGACCCTCACACCGGGCAACAGCTTCGTCGAGAACTGCCGGATCCATGACTTCAACCGCCGCAACAAGTTCACCTGGGCGGGCATCCGCGTCGACGGCTGCGGCAACCGCGTCGCCCACAACGAGATCTACAACGGCGACTTCCACGGCATCTTCGTGTTCGGCAACGACCACGTCTTCGAGTACAACCATGTGCACGACATGACGCTCAACTCGAACGACACCTCCCCCTGGTACATGGGCCGCAACCCGTCCGACCGCGGCAACATCGTCCGCTACAACTTCTTCGACAACTGCGGCAATGCGAAGCGCATGAACATGGGCATCTACTGCGACGACTCCTCCGCCGACGTGTACGTCTACGGCAACG
>RGVM01000127.1 GCA_010027295.1 Chitinophagia bacterium | reverse complement strand
GAAAAAGGTCCCCTGCTCGAGCCGGTCACCGAGGAGACGGAACTGCGCGTGGGCGACAGGCTCGTGGTGCGGCTGCTGGTGCGCTCCGACCGCGACATGGAATACGTCCACCTCAAGGACATGCGCGCCTCCGGCACCGAGCCCGCCGACGTCCTCAGCGAATACCGCTGGCAAGGCTCGCTGGGCTACTACGGGTCCACCCGCGACGCGTCCACGAACTTCTTCCTGCCCGTCCTCCCCAAAGGCACGCACGTCTTCGAGTACGTCGTCTTCGTCAGCCATGCAGGCCGATTCCCGTCAGGTATCGCCACGGTGGAGTGCATGTACGCACCCTCGTTCCGCGGGCATTCGGAGAGTCCGCTGCTGCGGGTCTCGGAAAGGGGTGAATGAGGGCGCAGCAGTATCCCGACATACCTGGGAGTTAACCGGGACATGCAAATGGATTTCTATTTATTTTCATTCACCGACGCACCCAAACCGGAACCCCATGCGATTCCCACTTCAAGACATACTCCCCGACTACGCCCTGCCTGCCTTCGTGCTCCTGCTCCTGCTCGTTCCATACCTGCTCAACAGGTTTCGTCGAAAGCGGACCGAGGGGGATCAGGGCATGCCCGCACCCACAGCTGCCGCTGACCCATACGAAACGCCGTCGCAGTCCAGCATCACCACCCTCGAGGGCTCACAGGACGGTATTTCCTGGACGCTCACCTCCTCCGTGACCGTCACCGAGCAAGACGATGGAACTCGCAGCGTGGCCGGCCGCTTGACCCGTTGGGAATGCCGCAATGTGGGTCTCCCCCAAGGGCAGTACATCCTCATGCAGGCGCACCCCAAGCCCGTCGATGTCCGTCCCGAGGGCGGCCAGGGCTTCTTCGGCAGGATCGCCCGCAAGCTGGGCGAGATGGCTGTTGACGTTTACGTCTCCGCCTATTTCGGAGACGGATTCGCCGAACTCGTCAACCTCGACGGCAGCGAGACGGTCGCCGTTGACGGCATCCCCAGCTATTTTATCCGCTCCAACACACCCGCCGCTACCAGGCGCTTCCTGAATGGTCCGGTCAAGGACCGCATCCGCGCATGGAAGGAGCAGACCCAGGGCTTCGACCACGAGGAAGAGGTGGACCTCCTCGGCATCCTTGTGCACGACAAGGGCGTCACCGCCGGCTGCATGACCAGTATGGGCTCCGAAGAGGAAGCCCGGAAACTCGCATCGTTCATGGCCGACTTCACCGCGGCACTCCGGAGCTCCGGCATCGGAAGACCCAATGCCACATAGGTATAATACACGGCCCGGCCTCGGTGTTTTTCCCCGGTTTAATACGTTTTTTCCACGCCGAAAAGAGCATGCATGCTCTTGAGTGAATCTTACATGGGGTCTAACTTCGGTTGACACCATGTATAAGAAAAACACCTTCCAGTCGTTGCTAGGGAAAAACATCAGAAGAGTAAGGATTTCGAGGAACCTGACGATCGAGCAGTTGGCGCATGAGGCGAATCTCACCTATTCGCAAGTCAGCCGCATCGAACTGGGCAAGATCAACACCAGCGTGTACACGCTACACATCCTCAGCCAAACTTTAGATGTGAGTCCGATGGAGTTCCTGGAGTTCAACACCCCCGGGAATTGAAGTCTGGATTCGGAAGTTCCACATCCCTCCCTGCCGAAAGGCGGCGGATGTGGGCTTTTTTTTTCTAAAATTCCCTAAAGGTTATGAGGCGCCAATCTGCCATTCATGGAAGTGCATAACGTACTGACTCATGTGTTTTCATATATCCTTTTCTACATCATCCGCCCGAGGCCTTTAGCAGAAAAACCCGCGAGCCGTGGTACCGGCAAGAGGGTTCCGTATGGCATGACGCATCGGTTCCGCGTGGCACGGCAATAGCGGTCCGCGTGGCACAGCAATAGCGGTCCGCGTGGCACCGAAAGAGCGGTCCGCGTGGCACCGTCACGGGTGCCACGCCTGCGAGCTCAAAGGCTTACCTTCCCAGATCGCTACCAGACTTTTCTCCGTGAGAACCTGCCAGCCGTGGCACTACGCCTACGGCGCATGCCACAGAGATGCCTTTTAGCCCCGCCAGCTCACCACTACAACCTCATGGCTTTCACGTGGTGCAACCCATCGGTTCCGCGTGGCGCAGCAATAGCCTTCCGCAAGGCATGTTCGACGGTTCCGCGTGGCACAGCAATAGCGGTCCGCGTGGCACCGTCACGGGTGCCACGCCTGCGAGCTCAAAGGCTTCCTATTCAGCAACCCTCTCAGTCCTTTACTCGTAAACAGTCGCCAGCCGTGGCACCCCGCCGAAGGCGGGTCCGCCCTACGCAATGGCTTATACCATCTCCTTATCGATACCGCCGACCATATCCACGGAAAATGAGATATAGTTACGGAAGCAATGGTTGGCGAAGAGCGCGTCGGGGTCGCCCACGAAATTGGAGCGGTAGGTGATGCGCCAGTCCCCCTCCTGCTCCTTGACCTGCACATGCCCAAGGGCCAGCTTGGTATTGAGCTTGTCGAGCACCTCGTAGAAGTCCACGCCGGGCTTCTCGAACGCCTGGTCGAAGGTTGTGAAGAGCTGAAACAGCGCCTGCCCCCCGACCTCGCTGATCAAGAGAAAGATGCCGGTGGGCTTGTGGCGGAGGGTGAACATGGACAGGATCATGACCGTATCCTTGTCCTCCGTCACGGTCACCTGCAGGGCACCGATGGTTTCGAGGCACTGACGGATCTCGGCGAGGGGAAGCTTGATCATAGGTCAATCGTGTTGAGGACTTGGTTCATATCTGACTCGAAGCTGGCCTCGGAAGAGAACAGGCCGGAGCCGGTGGAACTCTCCAGGATGGTCGCCTTGTTACGGAGCATGATCTGGCGCATCTCGCGGATGAGCGTGGCCTTGGACATCTGGGCGACGATGAGGGAGTCGGAGAGCGCCTTCTGCGTCTTCTCCCAGAAGTAGTTTTGCTGATCGGCGGTAAGGGCGCCGAGCTTGATGTCGATCTTCTGCGGCACCCGTCCGTGGTAGACCTCTTTGAGGATCTTCTCCTTATCCTCGCCCTTGATATAGCGGAATACACCCTTCAGGCTCCATTCGATCTTTTCCATGTGCTGCTTGGCCTCGGTGAGGATGTTCTGCATGCAGGTGACATGGAAGTCGTGCAGCTTCTGTACCTGTTTGACGGTGATGGGCTTGAAGCCGCCAGCCTCGAACGGACCGGTCAGCATGGCCATCTCGGCGTTGTAGTTGTCGACGCCTGTCTGCAAGTCGCCCTCGAGGCGGGCGATGCGCTCTTTGGCCTTCTGGGCGGAGGCGCCGCCGGGTGTGCACTCCTTGAGCTTCTGCCGTTCGGTCTCGAGCCGGTTGTAGACTTCGACGAGGTTCTTGATGGAGAAATTATCACCCGTCACCAGGGCCTGTATCCATCCGATATCGTCCTCGTTCTGGAGGATCTCCGCGACCTCTCCCACTTCGTTCCGGTCCTCATCTTCCATCTCCTCGATGCCGAGGCGTGACTTCGCCTTGTTGACCTTGGCCTCCTGGCTGGATATCCAGAAATCACGGATGGCGAAGACGGCACTGACGATGCCCTGGGCCACCGAGAAGAAAGTGCCCACACCGAAGAATTCGCCGACGAACTTGCCGAACCCGAGGACGGAGGCAGTGACGTTCCGGAACTGGCTGATCTTCTGCTCCTTTCGATAGGCCTTGAGCACCGCCTTGTCATCGTCGTCGAGCGTGACCTTGTCGAGCACCCTGTCGAGGGTCTCCATCGACTCCATGACACGGGCGGTGTTGACCATGCCCCTCAGCCCCCCGATGACGCCGCCGAGGAAGGGGATGGCGCCGGTGAGCCCCGGCACGACTTCTATCTTCTGCTGGACGGCCAGGAAGGCATTGGCGGCGTTCAGGAGCAGCACCACCCCTGTCTTCCAGTCGCGCTTCTCGTAGAGGTCCCTGACATTGTAGAGGATCGTGGCGGCGCTCTGTATCTCGGAGAAGACGAGCGTCTCCATCGACTTTGCACCCGCCATCTCAGTTGAACCGATCGCACCCATCTGTCCGGCGATGGCCACCTTCTTCTCACTGAAGACCGAGGCCCCCTCATCCTCGACGGGTCCCAACGGGTCCGACGAGGAGGCGTCGGACAACTTCTGCACGTCCGTCACCTGCGTGCTCGCATCGGCCATGGACTGGAGGCTGTCCATCCGGGAGGCCTCGGAGGCGGGAGGATTCACACCCTCCGGGGACGACCCGCTGTCCGGTGTCGCCACCGGCGACGCGGTGTCCGGCTTCTTCTTGAATTCGCTGATGGAGACGGGCATGGTAAGCGGGAGTGGCGTGTAAGGTCATGCTAAATATGAAAAAATGGCGAGACCGTCAAAGAAAATGGACGAATGGACACCATCCCCACCCTGCACAAGGGGGCTTTCAGGCATCCTGCCCGCATGACGGCAGCCCTCGCTTGGCGGCAATCGGAGTGGCGGGGTCAGCTCCAAAGCCGGTCCCAGGACCTGTCCTTGTCCCACTCGGGCGTGGGGAGGAAATACCCGGGATGCTCCTTGTCGAGATGCCGCTTGAACACCTCCTCGTCGAGTTCCACACCCAGTCCCGGGCTCTCGGGCACGATGGCATAACCCTTTTCGATCATCGGCCTGGCGGTGCGCACCAGGGAGGGCCAGTAGTCGACGTCCACCGAATGGTGCTCCAGGGCGACGAAGTTCTGCGTCGCGGCGGCGCAGTGCACGTTGGCCATGAACGACACGGGCGAGCCGGCGAAGTGCATGGCCATGGCCACGCCCCGCTCCTCGGCATAGTCGCCGATCTTCTTGGTCTCGAGGATGCCGCCCGCCGTGGCCAGGTCGGGATGCACGATGTCCACCGCCCGCCGGTCGATGAGCTTCACGAACTCCTCCTTGAGGTAGATGTCCTCGCCGGTGAGGGTGGGCGTCTCGATGGCATCGCTGATGGTCTTCCACTGTTCGGTGAACCGCCAGGGGATGAGGTCCTCCAGCCAGGCGAGGCGGTATTTCTCCACGGCCCTGCCCAGCCGGATGGCGTTGTTATGGTCGAAATGCCCGTAGTGGTCGGATGCGAGGGGGATCTCGTAGCCGATCTTCTCGCGGACCCTGCCGACGCGCTCGGCAAGCAGGGCCAGGCCCTTGTCGGTGATCTGCACCTGCGTGAAGGGATGCTCGGTGGCCCCGTAGGTGCCGGGCTCGTTGGTCCACTGCCGGCCGATGTCCCAAAAATTGCTGTTGGCGACGGTGCCCGGGATGCCCTTGAGCAGTTCGATGCCGAAGTCCATCTTCAGGAAGGTGTAGCCCTCGTCGAAGATGCGCTTGCGGACCTTCTCGCTGAAATCGGCCTCGTCGCGACCCTCGGGCGTGTCGGCATATAGCCGCACCCTGTCGCGGTACTTGCCGCCGAGCAGCTGGTAGACCGGCGCCTGATAGGCCTTCCCCGCGAGGTCCCAGAGGGCCATCTCCACACCGCTCACGCCGCCTCCCTGACGGCCGTGGTAGCCGAACTGGCGGATACGTTTGAAGATGAGCTCGACATTGCA
This sequence comes from Chitinophagia bacterium, assembly GCA_010027295.1. Lineage (GTDB taxonomy): Bacteria > Bacteroidota > Bacteroidia > Chitinophagales > Chitinophagaceae > Pollutibacter. Next base: position 1,574 of record RGVM01000127.1, on the reverse strand, counting down.
GGGGTTCATGCCCAGGATGCGGCTCTTCAGGAACATGGCATACCGCCAGGAGGCCCCGTCGCGCACTTCCCCGAGGCCGTAGATGCCCTGGTTGGTGTCGATGCGCAGGACGGGACAGCGGAAGCTGCCGTTCATAACCACGGCATAGCGCATGTCGGTGATGCGAAGGTCGGAGGGGGCGGAATGGCGGTTCACCTTGGAGGTGGACTGCGCCAGGGTCTCCTCGAGCGGACGGAAGAGGAATCCGCCCAGCATGAGACCGGAGGAGGCCGAACGGAAGAGGAAGTCGCGACGGTCGGGCATGGGCTTGTTTTTTTTTACCAGTTACGGTCTTTGAGGAATATGTCGAGTTCCTTGCGGGTCATGGGCATCCGCGGGGTGTTCGCGTCAAACCACTGGAGGAAGTCCTTCTTGATGTCATCGGTCCAAGCCTGGTCGATCTGTCCGGGCGTGTAGCGTCCTTCGCGTAGCCGCTGGTGGCCGAACATGTCGCGCATGGCGATGAACTCCGACTGTGTGACGACCTTCTCGACCAGGTGGGCGGGCACGGCGATGACCCCTCCCTTCTTCGCCAGGATGGCGTCCCCGGGCATCACGGTGATGCGCCCCAGGCGGATGGGGACGTTGATGCCACCGAGCATCATTTCCTGGATATAGGACGGGTCGTATCCCTTGACCCAGGCGTTGAAGCCGTCGATCTTCTCCAGTCCCTCGATATCGCGAACGGAGCCGTAGAAGACGACACCATTGCGGCTCTTGGCGTAGATGGAGTTTCCGAGGTTGTCGCCGATCAGGGTTCCGTCGATGACCTTTCCATAGCCGTCGGCGATATACAGGTCGCCGGGTGTGAGCATATCGATGGGCCATGAGTTGAAGTTCCCTACCCTCGCCTCTTCCTTGCCCCTGGCACGAACTTTTGTGTCAAGGTCGGGACGCTTGGGCAGGTATTGAACGGTCAGCGCCCGTCCGGTTATGGGCTTGTCCGGATGCAGGACCATCCAGTCGCCCTCGAACTGATTGTGGTAGCCTTCGGAGCGGAGCACGCCCCAGGCCTCCTCAAGGGAGATGTTGCGCAGACGCTCCAGCCAGCGGTCGGATACCCAGGGGCGTCCGTCAGGGAGACGGTCGCCTTTCCAGTCGGAGGTGAGGGATATCACCTGATTGCGGGGCAGGACCGTGGTCTGTGAGAATGCGGGGATGATGGCCAATAGGAAAAACAGAAAAAGGCATGTGCGCATGGTGATGCGGATTTATGAGGAAATTAAGAAGAAATCAGGAATTGAACGCGTGTGGACGGCGATGGTGCCGTTCTTCACTGAAGTGCGTCAAAATAAGTTACTGTGAATTGACGCATTCGATGTCAATGCTGCCAATGGCCCTCGCTGTAAGGGGATTTCTGACCCATTTGTGACCCAATTTGATGGTTTGGGGGTCCTTTGGTCACAACATGTATAAGTGTAAAAACAAAAAAAGCCCTCGATAATGTGGCTTTTTTCTGTGGAGAATACCGGAGTCGAACCGGTGACCTCTTGCATGCCATGCAAGCGCAAACTACACCCTAAAACCCTGATGAT